>JAISYE010000115.1 GCA_031297485.1 Clostridiales bacterium | reverse complement strand
CATTGTATTGGTTTGTGAACAGCCATCCATCGGCGGTTTCCACCGACAACAAAAATAGCAGCCATTACTAATCCGTCTCTATCCACTCGCCGCCCAACATAACGCGCCGCACTGTCAACTCCGTATCCAGCACCGCAAAATCCGCTTTTTTACCGGGCTTTATGCTGCCGATTTCCGCGTCCCAGCCCATAACGCGGGCAGGGGTAAGGGTCATCATACGGACGGCGTCGTGCAAGGGGGTTCCAGCCGACCGCGCCATTACGCGCACAAGGCGGTCGTCCGTGGCAATGCTGCCGGCGAAGGCACTGCGGTCCGGCAGTTTCGCCACGCCATCTTCAATTAGAACACGGACCGCGTCCTCTCCCGTTCCCAGCACGCCCTCCGTCACGCCGGACAGTCCGGCGCACCGCATGGAATCACAGGTCAGGCACGTCTTATCCGCACCTTTAACCCGATAAACATAGTAAAGAAGCTCGGCGGGCAAATGACAGCCGTCGGCTATAATTTCCACCGTCATATCCTCCAGCAGGAACGCGCTTTCAAGCGCGCCGGCGGTCCGAAAACCCTGTTTCCGCCGGATTGTGGACATGGCGGAATAAAGATGAGTGCAATGGGTGTACCCATGCGCAAAGGCTTCCCTCACTTCGGCAAACTCCGCGTCCGTGTGGCCTATGGACGGCAGAACGCCGCGCCGCGCCAGGTAGTCCCCCATTTCCAGCGCGCCGGGCAATTCGGGCGCGGCAGTCCAGCGCGCAATATCCCCTTGGGCAAACTCCACAAGGGCTTCATATTCCCGCGCGTCTGGGTTTCGGATGTACTTGGGGCTAATCGCCCCTTTTTGCGCCATATTCAAATAGGGGCCTTCCATATGAACACCGGGCAGCCTCGGTACTCCGGAACTCTGTGCCTTTGCCTGACGGAAGGCGGCGATAAAGGCTTTAAGCGTATCTGCATCCGCGGCCAAGGCAGTGGGAAGCAGCGTAGTCGTGCCATGTCTCAGATGGGTGCGCGCCGCTTGGATTATAGCTTCCGGCGTATTATCCATAAAATCGAATCCGCCGCCGCCGTGAGTATGCAGTTCCACAAAGCCCGGCGCAAGGTAGCGGCCGCGCAAATCCTCCAACACCGCGTCCCCGCTGTGGGCGGCAGTGCGGCCGCCCAGCGCCACGCGGAATATTACCCCGTCACGTATGTTTATACTGCCTTTTTCAACGCGATCAGGAAAAATCAGAAACGCGTTGTAAATCACGGTTTCCATATAGCTCTCCTTAATAATTCCTCACAATACAAACGTCTTTGCGGCGCTGTCCGAATCTAAGTAAAGCGCCGCGTCAGGGTGCGTGCGCAGGATACTGGCGGGGCACAAGGAAGAAACAGGGCCAAGCAAGGCGGCGCGCACGGCGTCCGCCTTGCTTGGCCCAGGCACCGTGACGACAGCCCTTGGCGCGGACATAATCCGCGGTATAGTCAGCGTGATGGCATATTCCGGAACTTCCTCCAGCGCGGCGAAGCATCCGTCGTTCACCTGCTGCCTGCGGCAAACAGGGTCCAACAGGACCGGCTTAACGCCCAGCGGGTCGTTAAAATCCGCCACAGGCGGGTCGTTAAACGCCAGATGCCCGTTCTCGCCAAAACCAAGCAGGATTACGTCCGGCGGGTATTTTTCCAGCAGGGCGCAGTAGCGCACGCAGCTTTCAGACGCTGTTTCCCGCGCGGCGCACTCCATTAAGAAGACCTCCCGAAAAGGCGCCTTGCCGAAGATATGCCGCCGCAGGAAATTCCCGAATCCGGCGGGGTGGCCGGAATCCAGCCCTATATACTCGTCCTGCTGAAAGGCGCGCACGCGTTTCCAGTCCAGGTCAGAGGCCAGCAGTCCGGCCAAAACCTCCCTTTGAGAGGGCGCGGCGGCAAAAACAACGTTTGCCGCCCCATTTTTTTCTATTGCCTCTTGGATTGCTCCGGCGGCGTCTTTCGCTGCGGCGTTCCCCATTGCGGTCCGTGACGCGTAAACATGAACCCTCAGATTATCTATTTTTGTTTCACGTAACATTTCGCACAGCCTTTCAAAGATTTTTTTACGGCCTAAACTTTTTTGGCGTTTGATTCGGCGGAGTCATAAACCGCGAATATCAGACGCAGGGTATTGGCCGCGTCAAGAGGATCCGGCGAAGGCTGCTCGTCCCGCAGAACGGCTTGGACAAACGCGCCGATTTGCCGGACATGGGGTTCAAAGTCAATGTTAAAGGGGTCGCTTTCTCCTGATTCACGCTTCGCATCCCCGGCAAGGTGAACGAGTTCGCCCTGCTGGGATTCCAAGCCGGTTATCGCGCCCTCCGTCAAGGTCAGGAGACCTTCCGAACCGCAAATTTCCAGCCTGCGGCGGCAGCCCGGCCATGTGGAAGTCGCCGCTGTTAAAACGCCTAGGCCGCCGTTTTCCAGCTCAAAATCCGCGCAAAGGGTATCTTCCGCTTCTATGGAATGCAGCAAAGTCCTGGAACGCGCGGATACCTGGCGAACTTCCCCGCAAAGGAACCGCAGCAAATCCACGCCGTGAATACCCTGGTTCATCAGCGCGCCGCCGCCGTCCATGGCGTAAGTTCCGCGCCAGGTGCTGTCCGCGTAATAGGAAGGCTTCCTGTAATACTTCATGGACAAGTCCGCCAAGAGTATCTTCCCAAGACCGCCGCTCCGGATTATTTCGCGCGCGCGTAAGACATCGGGTATAAAACGCATTTGAGAAACCGCGGACAGTTTGCGGTTGGTTTTGCGCGCGGTTTCTAACACCATCTCCAAGGAATCCGGCGTAATGGCGAAGGGCTTTTCCGCCAGGACATGCTTCCCCGCCCGCAGCGCCTTAACCGCCTGCCCGGCGTGCAAGCCGCTGGGCGTACAGATACAGACGGCGTCTATTTCTTTGGACGCTAACAGTTGCTCCTCGCTGGCATATGCCTGCACGCCGTGTTCCCTGCCAAACTTTTCGCGCATATCCGGCACGGAATCGCAAACCGCCGCTAATTCCGCGTTCGGAAGCGCCCGAATCGCGTTTGCGTGCCATTGCGCAATATTTCCGCAGCCAATAATGCCAAATTTGATTTTAGTCATGTCTGTTTTTTCCTTAAAATTTAATATGCAGTTCTTAAGATTTATATGGTAATGATAGCATCTTTGCGTTAAAATTACAAGAAATAATTGCTCTGGGAACTGCGTAAATTTTGAAAGAGCCGAAAAAGATAAGCAATCCCCTTTTTTGAAAAAGCTGTACCCGCGTCAAAAAGTTCCGTACTCGCCGCCCTTAAGAAGGGGTCTGCGTCGAGCAAGCTCGACTATCGGGGGCCAACGAACAAACCATCGTTAGGTCCCAAGCGGGGTTTGGGGCAGAGCGCCTAACGGTGAACTGCCCGTTGGTTTTAAGGTTTTGACCTTCCCCAAGCCTTAAGTCCGCGGCTATGGGGCAGAGACCCCAAGGTCTTAATCTTTTGACCTTTACTTTATTGTGTATACTCGCACGTTGAAAAATTACACTTGACAAACCGTTTTTTTCTACGTATAATGTGGCCTTGTAAACGCAGTATTAATCAGGAACCAGGCGGCCCGTTGGTCAAGCGGTTAAGACACGGCCCTTTCACGGCTGTAACAGGGGTTCAATTCCCCTACGGGTCATTTCGCGCGTTGCGCGTTAAATTTACAAAATTTAATACGGGCTCTTAGCTCAGTTGGTCAGAGCGTCCGGCTCATAACCGGATGGTCCCGGGTTCGAGTCCCTGAGAGCCCATTATAAACGCCTAAAACTAAAGATGTTCTGTATTTAGAATGTTTTTGTGATGGTGTGCGAACTCAGCGTCCTTGCTTAACAGCCGAACGCTGAGTTTTTTTGCGTAATGTTTCCGTATATTTCACTCTCCAAAGAGTTAAAAAGGAGGAAGGTGTTTTGAAGAAAGCGGATTTTTTAGACGCTCTCCGGCAGTTAAGCAAGGGCGCTTCTAAGGAGACGCTGACAACCATGCTGTTTGTGGTGGCGCGGCAGGTGCCCGCCAACGATTACGGCATGGCGATTAAAGACTGCGCGCGGGCCGGCGCGCAGGTCTATACCGAAGCCGTGCCGGAAGGCGCGGATTTAAAGGCGGCCGAGGCATTCGTTAAGAAAGCGCGAGACGGCGGTTTCTGTTTGGAATGGGATTATGAGCGCAGCGAATATGATGAAGAAGCGCTGCTGGACCAGGACGGCCTTGGGGAAAGGGCGGGCTACTTCCTGAAAAGCGCCGCGGCCAACAATAGCCGCAAACAGTATAAGGAAGCGCTGGGCATTTTTGACGCCTTGTTTGACTTGGAAGCCTTTGACCATGACAATTACGTTGACGAAGGCGTTACGTTGCAAATGCTGTTCGATCAAGACCTTGTCACTTTCGATTTTAATGACGCCCTGCTACAGTATGCCTACGCGGCGCTTATGGTGTTGCGGGACGAGAAACGCGTGGAAAAATTTGAGACAATCGCGTTTCAGTTCCGTGAGGATTTTCAATTGCGGCGCATATTTAGTGCGGGCGAGGATGAAATCCCGGAGTGCGGGCGCTTTCTGGACCAGTGGATTGCACGCCTGACGCAGCGGTACAGTCCGGACATAGCGTTTTTTATGCAAGACCGCGTTATGCGTTGTCTGATTGACGCCCTAAAGTACAAGGGCGGCGTGGAGGCGCTGTCGTCCTTTGCCGCCGAACACGGCGCGGATTATCCGCAGGTTTATGTGGATCTGATAGCGATATACATAGACCAGCGGCACTTCATGGAGGCGCGCGCCTCCGCCCTAGATGCCCTGGCGACGCTGGACGCCGCGCAAAACCCGGATACCCCTGGCAGCTATGCCAGAAAATGCCGAATAACTATCACGGAGCAGCTGCGGACTATTGGTGAATATATCCAGGACAGCGACGCCATTCGCACGGGGATATGGGAAGGGTTCCGCGCGGCGTTGGATTTGCGGCATTTCCTGCCCTTATATCAAATAAAGGATAAAGATTTGCTGTTCCAAGCCATTCAGCTGCTGCCCAGCGACGGCAAAATGAGCGTGGACTTGGGCTGTGTCCGGTTCCTGAACGGCGACATAGAACAGGTGTGGGCGCAATGCGCCGAGGACAAAGCGTCGCTGGGTTGGAGCGCCGGTTTTAAAGGCAGTCTTTTCCCCCTGTTTGTTGCCCTTCTGATGAAGGACCATATCATTCGCCCGTGCGCTAAAAAATTGATTGTTGACAGCTTGTGCGCGGACCCTGATAATACCTTCGCGGTGTTTGCCGCCTATATCGGAGAACTGAGACTGCCGGACAGCGGCTATGACCGCTATTGGGCCTGGTGTGAGAAAGAAGCGGCGGACCGTGTGGAAGCCATAGTCCGCGGCCAGCACCGCAGGAGTTACGGCAAGGCGTCGCTGCTGGTCACGGCCATGGCGGAAGCTGTCGCCTCGCGGGATGGTATGGCCGCGGCGCTTGAGTATATTAACTCGTTCAGGCTGAAGTATCCAAGGCACACCACTTTTCACGCCTGTTTGCGCAAGGATATTACAAGAGGGGAATTCAGCGCTAAATAGCAGTATGTTAAGGCGTGTTTGAAAATTCCTAAAAGCGCGGAATTTCGAATGAAACCGCTGTAATTTCGCGCTGGAATCTAGTTTTCAAACACGTCCTAGAATGACGAATAATTAAACGCCAAACTTTTTCGCGGGAAATACGAGCGCTTCGACGCATTTTGTCGAGCAAGTTCGGCTATCTCCGAAAAAGTTTGGCAACTTATACTTTTGTCATTACTAAAAAATCAGGAGGTTTTTTAATGAGTCTGTTTCCACGCACCAATGTAGCGGGGCTGTCACTGTCCCGGATGATTATCGGAACAAACTGGATGGCGGGATGGAGCCATACGTCGCGCGCGGCTGACAATTTTATTAAGCGTATCCACAGCACGCCGGATTCGGTGGCGAGGCTGCTGGAGGCCTACCAGGAATACGGCGTTGACACCATTATGGGGCCTTTCGGCGAAACGCCGGAGATTTTCACCGCGTTGCAGCGCACGGGGGAAAAGCTCGGCAAGGGGTTTATCCTGATTGACACGCCGATTATAAACGTGGACGACAACGCGGCGGCGCGCAGGGAAGCCGAAGCGCGGATAAAACGCTCCAAGGAATTGGGGGCCGCTTTTTGCCTTATTCACCATTCCAGCATCGAGCAGCTTGTGAATAAAAACCTGCACCGCATAAACCGCATAGAGGATTATACGTCCATGATACGCGGCAGCGGGCTTATACCGGGCTTGTCTGCCCATATGCCGGAAATTATAACCTTCTGCGACGAAAATGACTATGACGTGCAAACCTATATACAAATCTTCAATTGCATGGGGTTCCTTATGCAGGTGGAGGTGGAAACCGTGGCGGCGATTATTCAGACCGCGAAAAAGCCGGTTATGGCTATAAAGTCTATGGCCGCCGGGCGCGTGACGCCCTATGTGGGCCTGACGTTCGCCTGGTCGGCGCTGCGCGGGTGCGACATGGTGACCGTAGGCGCGTTTACCGAGGACGAGGTTCACGAGGATGTGGAAATTTCCCTAGCGGCCCTGGAGAGCCGCTTCCCCAACATTGAGAAGCGGGAAAGCCCCAACCAGAATCAGGCGGCGTTTGGCAGCGATAAACATTAACTAATCGTCCCATTGGCGCGAACTTAAGGAATGAGGAAAGGTCAAAAGATTAAGACCAACGGACAGTTCACCGTTTGGGGCCTAACGAACAAATCATCGTTAGGCCCCTAACCCCGCTGGGGACCTAACGATGGTTTGTTCGTTGGCCCCCGATAGCCGAGCTTGCTCGACGCAGACACCTTCTTAAGGGTGGCGAGTGCGGTGACTTTAATGTGGCAAATCTCAATGTTCGCGAGTATAACTCGAAAATCCTTAACCTGTTGACATTGATTTGGATAAACCAGTATAGTTTGTATATTTCTAATAAATTCAAGCCGCTTATGTCTTCATGATATAAACGGCTCGAAAGGTAAATTATCCGACCTTATGCTTAAGCTTGTACACAAAGGCCAGCACTTCGGCCACAGCCTGGTACAAATCCGGCGGTATCTCCCTGCCTATGTCCACGGCAGAGTACAGGGTCCGGGCCAGGTGTTTATCCTCAACAACCTCCACGTCGTTTTCCGCCGCAATCTCCTTAATCTTTTTGGCCACGTAATCCACGCCCTTGGCAACCACCACCGGCGCGAAGCTCTTGTCCTTGTCGTACTGCAAGGCGACAGCGTAGTGCGTCGGGTTGGTGATAATAACATCCGCGTTGGGTACTGCCTGCATCATCCGGCGCATGGAAATTTCCCGCATCTTTTGACGGATTTTGGCCTTTACCTTTGGGTCGCCCTCTGCCTGCTTGTGCTCTTCCTTGACTTCCTGTTTCGTCATTTTTAAATCCTTGGTAAACTTATAGCGGGTGTATATTACGTCCACCAGAGCGATAAACAGGAACAGCATCCCCACATTCAGGCCGAGGCTTATTATTAAATTGCCTACATACAGCAGGCCCTCCAGAACGTCAATTTCCATCAGCGTGGGGATTTTTTCCGCTTCGTCAGTAAACATGGAATAAATAAGCATCGCGATTATCGCGAATTTCGCCAGTGACTTTAAAAGGTCAAGCAGCGCCCGGGGCTTAAAGAGCCGTTTGAAGCCCGCGATGGGGTTCAGCTTGGAAAATTTGGGCATAAGGGGCTTGGTCGTCACTTCCCATTTGAATTGCAGCAAGTTGGAAAGCACGCCTATAATTAAGGTCACCGCCATAATAGGCGCGGCTGTAAGCATGGCTTGGAGGAAGAAGTGATTGGTAAGGCTTATGATAAAATTCATGTCAAAGACCTCGCCCGCTTCGCCAAGAAGATTAAAGTCGTAATGCATAATATCCATTAAACGGTTATACATGCCGCCCACAAACAATTTAAGGCCAAAAAACGCGGCAATAATAAGCAGGGCGGTGGAAAGCTCCTGGCTCTTGGGCACCTGGCCTTCCGAACGCGCCTTGCCGCGTTTTTTAGCCGTGGGCTGCTCGGTTTTTTCAGAGTCGTCAAAAAAACGCAGGTTAAGCGGTATGTGCGGCCTTCTGCACAGTCCTGCCCCGCGGGAACAGGTCAAGGTTTCGTTAAATTCGCGTATCATCCGGGCACCAAACTCCTTACTATATTAGAAACAGCGCGGTATACCTCGTTAAACATAACATCGTACATTATAATGAAATTAGGCGTTATAACATACAGCAAAATAAGCCCTATCAATAATTTAATGGGCATGCCAACCACGAAGACGTTCATTTGCGGAACAGCCTTAACCATCAGGCCCAAGGCGGCGTCGATTACCAGAATGGAACCAACCACCGGCATCGCGAACCGCACGCTGATATTAAAGAAGTTTCCCAGCAGGCCAAGCAGGACGCTTATTATGTTTCTGTTGCCCAATAACGCCGCCGCGCCCACAGGCAGCACGTCATAACTGTAAAAGACGGCGCTGAGCAAGGCGTTAAACCCGCCGGACTGCACCATTATAACGGCCAGTACAAAGTACAGCAGGTTACCCACAATAGGCACCTGAATCTGACTTATAGGGTCGAAAATATTTACCATAGAGAAGCCAATCTGGTAGTCTATCATTTGCCCGGCAAAGTAAAGGGACGTAAAGACCACGTATGCGACAAAGGCCATAATCATGCCGGTAATAAATTCCTGGGCGATAAGTGTCACATAACCCGGCACGCTGTTATAATAATAAACCTCTCCAATTTTATCCGTAACAAAGATGAGATATGCCACGGCAACAGAAAACAGCACTTTAACCAGCGTGGGAATAGACGCGGACGAAAAAATCGGAAGCACGACGACAAACCCTATGATGCGGACAAGTATCAGCAGGAACACGTCTACGCGCGAATAAAAATAAATTATATAATCAAGCCCCGCGGATTCCATATTCTAACCTCAAGCCCCCTAACTCACGATTGACAATTATCTGTCAAAATATATAATCGTAATAATAACTGTTTTTATATCGTCATAACACTACAACGTGAATTCTGAAAACGACAACGCAGAAATCAAGGATTCTTCTTCGCCGCAATAAATACGGCAGACTAAGGCGTGTTTGAAAATTCCTTAAAGCGCGAAATTTCTAATGAAACCGTTGCAATTTCGCGCTGGAATCCAGTTTTTAAACATGTCCTAACAATAAAGCCCATTTCTGCAAAATTTCACGCTGTAGTGATAATAGCATGATTGCGTTAAAGTTACAAGAAATAAATAATTCAGGATGTGATTTTGTGAAACTGACGACAGCGCAAGCGCTGGTGGCCTTTCTGGACAAACAGTACATAGAGTTTGACGGCCGGACCCGGCGCTTTGTCAAAGGGGTGTTTACGCTGTTCGGCCATGGCAATGTCCTGGGGCTGGGCCAGGCCCTGGAGGAGAACCCGGGCGGACTGCTGGTGCTGCAGGGCAGAAACGAGCAGGGAATGACGCACGCCGCCGTAGCCTTCGCCAAACAAAAGCTGCGCAAGCAGATTTTCGCCTGCACGACCTCGGTGGGCCCTGGCGCGGCCAACATGGTAACCGCCGCGGCCACGGCCACAGCCAATAACATCCCGGTGCTCCTGCTGCCGGGCGACGTGTACGCGACCCGCCAGCCTGATCCGGTGCTGCAGCAGATAGAACAGACCGGCAGCCTTTCCATAAGTACAAACGACGCTTTCAGGCCGGTAAGCAAGTACTTCGACAGGGTCTCGCGCCCGGAGCAGCTGATGAGCGCCATGCTCTCCGCCATGCGCGTGCTGACCGACCTGGGCGATACAGGCGCGGTAACAATCGCCCTGCCACAGGATGTGCAGGCCGAAACCTGGGACTTTCCCGAAAGCTTCCTCGCCCGGCGCGTGCACAGAATTGAACGCCCCGCGCCCACAGAGGCCATGCTGGAGGACGGCGCGGAACTTTTCGCGCAAGCCCGCAAGCCCTTCCTGATCTGCGGCGGCGGCGTGCGCTACTCGGAAGCCGGCCCCCAGCTCCTGCAATTCTGCCGCGAATTCAATATCCCCTTCGGCGAAACGCAAGCCGGCAAAAGCGCGATACCCTACGGCGAGCCTCTCAACATGGGCGGCGTGGGCGTGACCGGAGGGCTGGCGGCCAACACAATCGCCAAGGCCGCTGACTTGATTATAGGCGTGGGTACCCGTTTCACCGACTTTACCACCGCCTCAAAATCCCTGTTCCAGCAGGACGGGGTAAAGTTTTTGAACATAAACCCATCTCGCTTCCACGCCGGAAAGCTGGACGGCACCGCAATAACCGCCGACGCTAAGGCCGGCCTGGCCGCCCTTGCGGAAAAACTGCGGGCAATGGGCTATAAGTCCGCCTACAGCACGGAATACGGGGAGGCAAAAGCGGAATGGGACAGGGAAATAACCCGGCTGTTTAACGTAAAATACCAGGAGGGTTTTAAGCCTGAAGTGGCCGGCCACTTGGACAGCGCCCTGCCGGAATACGCGGCCGCCTTCGGCTCGCGTCTTACTCAAACCGAGGTGCTGGGTGCCCTGCAGGAAATATTGGACGAGGACGCCGTGGCAGTCGGGGCCTCAGGGAGCCTGCCCGGCTGTATGCAGCGCGTTTGGCTGCCTAAGCTGCCTGACACCTACAACATGGAATACGGCTACTCCTGTATGGGATACGAAATCTGCGGGGCGCTGGGCGTCAAAATCGCCGAGCCGGACAAAGAGGTGTACGCCATGACAGGCGACGGCAGTTTCCTGATGCTGCATTCGGAACTCGTCACCAGCATACAGATGGGTATAAAAATCAATGTCATGCTGTTCGACAACGCGGGGTTCGGATGTATAAACAACCTGCAGATGAGCAGCGGCATGGACAGCTTCTGCACTGAGTTCAGAAAAGGCAACAGGCCGGACGGGGAAATAATGGTTATCGACTATGCCAAAATCGCGGAAGGCTACGGCGCCGCGTCCTATACCATCCGCACCCTGGAGGACCTGCGGGCCGCTGTGAAAGACGCCAAGGCAGGGGACCGCTCCGCGCTCTTTGATATAAAGGTGCTGCCCAAGACTATGACCGAGGGCTACGGCGCCTGGTGGAATACCGGCGTGGCTTCCGCCGCCGCCAAGGAATCCATCCGGCAAGCCTACAGACGTAAGCTGGAAAACTTAAACAAGGCAAGAAAATATTAAGAAGGTGATACCGTTGGACAAAACAAGAGTCAAGCTGGGCATCGCGCCAATAGGCTGGACTAACGACGACTTGCCTGAACTGGGCGCGGAGAACACGTTCGAGCAGTGCGTGAGCGAAATGGCCCTGGCGGGCTACACCGGCAGCGAGGTAGGCAACAAATACCCCAAAGACCCGGCTGTGTTAAGAAAATATCTGGCCCCGCGAGGCATAGAGATATGTAACGCCTGGTTCTCCTGTTTTTTTACAACACGCCCGGAGCGGGAGACACTGGACAGCTTCACAGCCCATCGGGATTTCCTCCACGCGATGGGCGCGAAGGTTATCGGCTGCTCGGAACAAGGGCGCAGCGTCCAGGGGCTGGACACGCCCATTTTTGACGGGAAACCGCGCTTTACGGACGACGAATGGAAGCGGCTGGCGGAAGGCATGAATAAGCTGGCACTGCTGGCGGCTGAAAAGGGCATGACCGTTTCCCTGCACCACCATATGGGCACGGGCGTGCAGACCCCGGAGGAAATCGACAGGTTTATGGATATGACGGAGGAGGTTAAGCTGCTGTTCGACACAGGCCACGTCTATTTTTCCGAAGGTACCCAGCAGGCGGTGGACGGGGTAATAGACAGGCATATCGGCAGAATCGCCCACGTGCACTTGAAGGACGTGCGCAAGGACGTGCTGGCGCGGGTCAGGGAGGAACGTCTCTCCTTTCTCGCGGGGGTAGTGCGCGGGGTGTTTACTGTGCCGGGGGACGGCTGCGTAAATTTTGACCATGTGTTCGCGGCTCTGGACAAAAACGGGTACAGCGGTTACATGGTAGTGGAGGCGGAACAGGACCCGGCGACAGCCAACCCGTTCGAGTACGCCTTAAAGGCCCGTGCGTTTTTAAGGGAAAAGACAGGGTTATAATCTTAGAGGGGGTAGCATCATGCTTAAAATTGGCATTATCGGTTGCGGGCGCATAGGCCGCGTACATTGCAAAAGCATCGCGCACCTGGTTCCGGAAGCGGAGGTCGCGGCTGTGGCGGATCCGCTTATGAACGACGAGATAAAGGCTTTTGCCCGGCAATTTGGAATAAAAAGATTTTATGAGGATTATCATGAAATTTTAGAGGACAAGGGTATTGACGCGGTTTTAATATGCTCGCCCACAGATACTCACTCGGAAATTTCCATTGAGTCCGCCTGCGCCGGGAAGCATATTTTCTGCGAAAAGCCTATAGACCGGGATATCGGGCGGATCCGTAAGGTTATTGACGCGGTGAGGATGGCGGGCGTAAAATTCCAGGTGGGCTTTAACCGCCGTTTTGACAGCAACTTTAAGGCTGTGCGCGACGCGGTGGCGACCGGTAAAATAGGCGATGTGGAAATAATAAAGATTACATCCCGGGACCCGGCGCCGCCCCCGCCGGAATATATCGCGGTTTCGGGCGGAATGTTCCTTGACATGACTATTCATGATTTTGACATGGCGCGCTACATTTCCGGCAGCGAGGCAGTGGAGGTTTACGCCGCCGCGGCCGTCATGGTAGACTCTGCCATAGGCGAGGCGGGTGACGTGGACACCGCCGTGGTGACTGTCAAGCTGGCGAACGGCGCCCTTGCCGTTATAGACAACAGCCGCCGGGCGGCTTACGGCTATGACCAGCGCGCCGAGGCGTTCGGCTCGCTGGGCTGCGTCAGTATATCCAACAACACAAACTCCAGTGCGGTTTTAAGTACCAGTAAAGGGGTCTGCGGCGAAAAGCCCCTGTATTTCTTTCTTGAACGTTACCTGCAAAGTTTTGGCGACGAAATAAAAGCCTTTGCCCAGGCCGCGGCAGGTGACACCGACACGCCGGTGGGCCTGGAGGACGGCCTTGCGCCGGTTTTGATGGCCCTGGCCGCTAAAAAATCCGCGGCGGAACACCGTCCGGTCAGGATAAGCGAGATAGAGCAGCCGTAAGGAGGCGTGCGCATTGGAGTATAAGAGCAACTTGGAAGAAATGACAAGAACGACGCCGACGCGGTTTTGGAACGACAGCTGCAGCATACCCGAGCTGGAGTACGCACTGGGCCACGGCGCGGTTGGCGCCACAACCAACCCTGTAATTGTGTGTGAGGTAATTGAAAGAGAGCGGGAGCGGTATTTATCGGAAATAAAGGCGCTGGCAGCCCAACACCCCGGCGCCACTGAGGACGAACTGGCCTGGCTGTTAAACGAGAGCATGGCTGTGGCGGGCGCCAAGCTGCTGGAGGGTATTTTTGAAGAATCCGGCGGCAGGGAGGGTTATATATCTATCCAGACCAACCCCAAGTTTTACAGAAGCGCTGAGAAGATTACGGAGCAGGCCCTTCACTTCATATCGCTGGCAAAGAATATTATGGTAAAAATTCCGGCCGCCAAGGCAGGCATAGCGGCCATAGAGGAAGCGACGCGTCAGGGAGTAAATGTAAACGCCACCGTATCCTTTTCGGTTTCCCAGGCTTTGGCGGTCGGGGAAGCCGTAGAGCGGGGGCTGAGGTGGCGCGGGGCTTTCGGTCTGGACGACTCGGGACTGCGGCCGGTTTGCACAATTATGGCCGGGCGTCTGGACGACTGGCTTAAAGAAACGGCGGAAGCGCAAGACATTATAGTTGACCCGGGGGCGCTGGAAATGGCGGGCGTGGCGGTAGTGAAGCGCGCGTACAAGATTTACAAGGAGCGCGGTTACCGGACCAGGCTGCTGGTGGCCGCTTACCGTAATCACATGCACTGGTCGGAGTTTATAGGCGGTGATATTTCCCTTACAATGCCGCATAAATGGATAAAGCGGTTCATCAACAGCGACATCACTGTTGAGAACCGCATGGATAATCCTGTGGACGAAGGTCTTATAAGGCAGCTGCGCAAGCATTTCCCCGGCTTTGTAAAGGCTTACGAGCCTGAAGGCATGTACGTAAGCGAGTTTGACAGCTACGGCGCCACGCGAAAGACGCTGGCCCAGTTTCTTAATGGGTACGATAAAATGGTTGCGATAGTGCGCGGGTGTTTGAACTCTTAATCCCGCAGGAGGGTCAGGCATTGGGCGTTATACTCGTGGGCGAGTACCATGGCGCGAATTTAAGGCTTGGGAAAGGTCAAAAGATTAAGACCAACGGACAGTTCACCGTTAGGGGCTTTGGCCCAAACCCCTTCTTAAGCGCGATGGGTGAGGCGCTTTTCTGTAGTGGCGAACTGTGTTCGCCCGCCCCTACACGCGGCATATCCTGCATAAGAGCGCTGCACTCGCCGTCCTTAAGACGGGTCAAGGGGCGAAGTCCCTTGCGGGGGTTTGGGGGCGGAGCCC
>JAISYE010000114.1 GCA_031297485.1 Clostridiales bacterium | reverse complement strand
TCGCTGCCCTGTATGGGAGACTATTTGTCCGTTTTGGTCGAAGACTATAATCTGCTGGGGCCTGAGCTTTCGGTGCTGGCCCGCGCTGCTGTCCAAACTGCCGATTAAGGCGTTTAAATAGTCCTGATTAATATCGACTACTGTCAGCGCGTTTTTCAGATACTTGGAATGGGGGCTGGACTTAGCCACAAAGGTATAGGCCGCGTCTGAGATGTCGGAGAGCGGGTACGTCTTGCCTATTACGCGCGCCATGCTTAAAGCTCTTACGTCTTCGCCGCTTAAAAGCGCCAGGGTATCCGCGTCAAAGCCATATTCGGTAAATACCCCCGCGTTTGTAATGTAACGCCCCAAGAACGGATTTATAACGCCTACAAAACGGACATAAGTGTAGGATGACTTAATGGCCTTAAGCCTCCGCACCGCCACGGCTTCCGCCAAGCGGTCCACAGTCCGCTGGGACATTACCCGGAAGATGTTGAAATCCGTAAACACGGCATTGTTAAGGGCATTGACCTGCTCGTGCAAAATATCGGCGCTGCCGCTTATTTGCGATAAATAGGTTATGTTTAACTCGTCGGCCTTCCGTACTTGCGACAAACTGTAAAGCGTGAACAAAAAAACGCTTAGCACAATCCCCGTGGCAAATATCATCACCAAAATCGTCAGGCGCAATTTATTTTTAAGCAGAAAAGAATACCGCTGGGTTTTCATTATACTAGCCTCCAAAACTATAAAATTTTAATCTGGCGAAAAAAAACATCTAAAAATCCATCATCTTTAAAATTAAAAGTTTACATTTGTATTTCTTTGACCTACAATTAGTATAAATACATAAACAAGTATAAAGTTTTTTCGCAAAATTTACAATAACGAAATACGAAAGGAGCACCGCCTATGCAGGCTGTTTTAAAGGAAATTTGGAAGCACAAGGTGATCTACGCGCTTGCGCTGCCAGCTGTTGTTTATACGTTTATTTTCGGATATATGACGCTGCCGTACCTAGTAATCGCCTTTGAAAAGTATAATTTCCGCCAAGGGCTGTTAAGCGAATTTGTGGGGCTTAAGAACTTTAAGTTCTTCTTTGGTTCCAGCTGGGCGTGGACCGTTACGCGCAACACCGTTGTGCTGAATTTTCTCTTCATTATAATAGGCGCGGTCTTTGCCATTTTGCTCGCCATCTTGCTGAACGAGGTGCGCGCGAAAAAGTTCCTTAAGTTTTCCCAGTCCGCCATGCTGTTTCCCTATTTCATCTCATGGATAATAGTCAGCTATATTCTGGATGGAATCTTAAATACAGAAACAGGTATGTTTAACCGCTGGCTCGCCAGCATGGGCAGCGATAAAATAAATTTTTATTCCACGCCGGACTACTGGTATCCTATTTTGATTTTCCTGCGTATCTGGAAGGGCAGCGGATACACGTCCATAATCTACCTGGCGGCGATAACAGGCATGGACGAAGGGCTGTACGAGGCCGCGTATATTGACGGGGCCTCACGGTTTAAACGTATTTTGCACATTACCCTGCCCTTGCTGTTCCCGACTGTCTGTATTCTGACCCTTATGGACGTGGGCAGAATTTTCTATGGGGATTTTGGCATGTTTTACGCCATTATCCGGGACAATGGCCAGCTTATGCCTATCGCGGAAGTTATTGACACTTACGTCTACCGCACTTTCCGCCTTACCGGCGACCCCGGCGTCTCTATGGCCATCGGCCTGTACCAGTCCATAGTGGGGTTTATTCTGGTTTTTGGCTCCAACTGGATTATTAAGCGCAATTACCCCGAAGGGGCGCTATTTTGATTTAATTAAGGCGTATTTGAAAATTCTTTAAAGCGCGAAATTTTTAATGAAACCGCTGTAATTTCGCGCTGGAATACAGTTTTCAAACACATCCAAAGGCGTGTTTGAAAATTCTTTAAAGCGCGAAATTTCGAATAAATGCAATTTCGCGCTGGAATACAGTTTTCAAACACGTCCTAGAAGGAGGGATTGTTACGGCTAAAAGATTAAAACTTGGACAAGCGGTTATAAACCTGTTTGTGGCGGCCTTCGCGGCGCTGTGCCTGCTTCCGTTTCTGCTGGTTATAATCGCGTCCTTGTCGTCGGAAAAATCCATTACATTAAACGGCTATACCTATTTCCCGAGCGAATGGTCGCTGGAGGCGTACAAAGTCATGACCGCGCCCTCCTCCAGCCTGCCGCGCAGTTATCTTATAACCATAGCCGTTACGGGAATCGGAACGTTTTGCGCCGCGCTGATAACCTACTGCGCGGGCTATGCCCTGGCAAACAGGCTTTGCAAGTACAGGAACGCGCTGGCGCTGTACTTTTTCGCCACGATGGTGTTTTCAGCCGGGCTTGTGCCCTGGTACATGATCGCCAAGATGCTGGGGTGCTACAACAATATTTTCGCGCTGATCGTGCCGTCGCTGATGTTTTCGCCCTTTAACATGTTTCTTGTTCGGAACTTTATTGCGGGAATTCCGGACTCGCTGAACGAATCCGCCAGAATAGACGGCGCGGGCGAGCTGCACATAGCGTTCAGAATCTATTTCCCGCTGTGTACGCCTGTGCTGGCCACGGTGACGCTGTTTTACGCCATAGGATACTGGAACAATTATTTTAACGCCGTAATGCTGCTGGACAGCCAAAAACTCTACCCGCTGCAAATGCTGCTATTTAAGATACAGTCTGAGATTACAATGATGAGCAGGGTATTGCAAGGCGTAAACCTTAACCCGCCCAAGGAAAGTTTTAAAATGGCGGCGGCCGTGGTGGTAATGGGCCCTATTATTCTGTTATACCCCCTTTTGCAGCGCTACTTTATTAAAGGCATGATAGTCGGCGCTATAAAGGGATAAGTATAAAATATTTTAAATAAGGAGAAAAAGACATGAAAAAATTATTAGCACCGGTCCTGGCGTGCCTGTTGGCCGCGGGGCTTATGGCGGGCTGCGGCACGGCATCCGAAAGCACGGACGCTGCGGCGCCAAGCGCAAGCGTACACCCCATGCGCTTTGTAACGCCCGGCACCACGGCGCCGGAACAGGACGCCGGCGTAAAGGCGGTAAACGAGAAACTGGCGGCGGACGGGGTTGACATTGAATTCACCCCCATCAGAATCCCCTGGGACGCCTACGACCAGAAACTTAACCTAATGCTGTCCTCTGGCGACGAGTTCGAGCTTTTGCATGTAATGCAGGACGTAAAGAACATAAGCTCTCTGGCGAGCCGTGACGCGCTGCTGCCTGTTGACGAGTACCTGGATAAGTATCCCGGCCTTGTGGCCAAGTTTAACGACGACGAGTGGCGGGCCGGCGTGTATCAGGGCAAGACCTTCGCGGTCCCCTGCAGCTGGCGCAGTTTTGACAATGCACTGGGGTACATGACGGTAAGAACCGACACTATGAAAAAATTTACCGACACTTTTCCTGGAAACGATGTGGACGCAATTATTGATCTGATGAAAAAAATGCAGGCGGACATAGAGACTGAAGTGGGCAAGAAGCCGTTCCACTGGCCCCACCAGCTTGCCATGGCACCGGGATGGCTGCACAGGACTTACGACACCTTCCCCTTCTATGTGGAAAACAGCATTGGCATAGTGCTGACCCGTCAGGACGGCACGGTGGATTCCTACTATGAGTCTGAGGAATTTAAAAAAGACGCGCAAACCTACCGGACCCTGTACACCAGCGGCTTAATCCACCCAGATATTCTTAACGCCACACATCAGCAGAAATACGACGAGATTAAAATCGGCGCGGCCCTGCCTTCGGAAACTTTCGGATACGGCGACTTGGTCGCTCTGCGCGAGAATATCCCCGAGGCGGATTTAGAGGTATTCTTTACAGCGCCGGAAAAGCCCCACATGATTTACACGCTGTCGCAAAACCTTAACGCGATTTCCGCTACGGCGGAGGACCCGGAATCCGGCCTTAAATTCCTTAACTGGCTGTACGCCAGCAAGGAAAATCACGACTTGTTCCACTACGGCATACCTGAGGTCCACTATACCGCTTCCGCGGACAACCGCATCCAGCGGGTTAAGGACGAGGCAAACAATAATCTGTACGAGTTCGACACCTGGATGACAGGCTATCTCCCGTTTTTAAGATATGATGAAACCATGCCGGAAAAGGGCATCGAATTTGATCAGTTCAAGGCGGATAACAAGGTCGTAAGCCCCGCGGCGCCGTTTTTGTTCGACGCGTCCAATGTGGAGGCGGAACTTACAGCTATTCAAACTGAAATTATCGCGTCTATTTATCCTATCAAGTTTGGCCTTGTGGATTACGACGCGTCTATTGACGCGGCTATAAGCCGGCTTAAGGCCGCGGGGATTGACAGGTACTTGGAGGAATACAAGGCGCAGTTTGCGGAGTTTTTGAAACAAAACCCTGACGCGCTGGAATAACGTGTTATACTCGCGAACGAATACATTTGCCAAACATGAAAATCTTAAGACCTTGGGGCCAACGAACAAAGCATCGTTAGGCCCCAAACCCTGCTGGGGACTTCGTCCCCAGACCCTTTCTTAAGCGCGTGAAGCGCGTAATTTCAATGTGGCAGATTTTGACGTTTACGAATATAATATCTATGGAAAGGGAATACGCGTTATGAATCGCGAGGAAACACTTAAAGAGCTTGAGTATGCCCTGCGTTTTACAGAGGTTTACCAGTCCGAAAGCGATATTTACAAGCGCGAGGCCCAGTGCCTTAAACTGCAAACGCCGCATATACTCGCGCCCATAATTGAGGGCGACCTGATTGCGGGGCGGGTGCGGCATGGGTTCGTTGGGTTCAGCCCGCAATTTGGCGGGCTGTACACCTATTTTTACCACGAGGATAAAGCGGCGGAAACTTTAGCGTCCCTTAACGGACGGGTGCCGCCTGAACTCGAAAGCACGGTTAAACAAATGGACCAATTTTGGCGGCGTGAAAAAACCCTCAATCGTTTATGGGAGCGTTTCAGAGGAAAGTTTCCAGACGCTCAAATATACGACAGCTACACGAAGCCTGGGATAGCCAATACAGACGGGCGCCTGGCCGGAACAAACGTAGACTTGTATAAGCTGGTGCGGAAAGGCGTGCCCGGCTTGCTGGCGGAAATAAAGGGGCAGGGCGGCGGTCCGTTCTATGAGGCGCTGGCTGTAGCCGCCGAAACCATTGCGGACGCCTGCCGCTTTTACGAAGAGCAGGCAATCGCGCTTGAAAAAACAGCCCAAGGCGCCTGGAAGCGCGATTTGGCGGAAATGATACAAAATTTGCGCAACTTGCAGGTACAGGCGCCCTCTAATTTTAAAGAAGGGCTGCAATTGATTTGGATTTACGCCGTGGTTTCTGATTTAATGAACTTCGGGCGAATGGACGCTATTCTGGGCGACTTGTACGCGAAGGACCTGGAGGAAGGCTCTATTGACGAAGAGGAGGGTATCCGCTGGCTTACGTCCCTGTACCGGCAATTCCTGCGGCTTCATAAAATTCATGACACGCGGGTTATAATCGGCGGGAAGGGCCGGGCCAACGAGCGGAACGCGGACAAGCTGGCCCTGGCGTTTATGGAGACCTCGCGCAGGTTCAAAGACGTTGTGCCTCAACTGACG
Source organism: Clostridiales bacterium (assembly GCA_031297485.1). Taxonomy (GTDB): domain Bacteria; phylum Bacillota; class Clostridia; order Lachnospirales; family JAISYE01; genus JAISYE01. The sequence goes on along the minus strand of JAISYE010000114.1, from coordinate 11,303 downwards.
CTGCGTTACTACAAGGGAATGTCTGAAGAAGTGTACGACAAGGCGATTCGTGTAAACGCGGAAGGCACTACCTTTCCCATAATTTATTCCGACGAAACGAATATCCCCGCCGTGATGAGCGTATACGGGGTAGATGAGTCCGAAGCGGAGCGGTATCTGCCTTTTGGATGCGGCGAATATGTTTTGGAAGGTCTGAGCGTTGGAACGCCCAATTGCGGGATAAACTTGCTTAAAGCGCTTGAGCTTACGCTGCAGCGGGGCTATGATTATTATTGGCGGCAGCGGTCCGGCATTGACACAGGGGACCTCACTCAGCTTGACGGCTTTGAAAAACTTTGGGACGCCTATGTCAGGCAGTTACAGCCCTGGCTGACTTGGGTGGCCTGGCATAATAAAATCAATCACGATGTGGCCGCGGAACAGGCGGGCTATCTGCACATAAGCCTGCTGATGGACGACTGCCTGGCGCGCGGCAAGGGTGTGCTTAACGGCGGCGTCCGGTATTTTAACGCGGCGGCGGAAGTATTCGGGATTATCAGCTGCGCGGACAGTTTGACCGCTATTAAGACCCTTGTGTACGAACAGCGGGCGTTTTCGCTTTCCGAACTGGCGGAAATGCTGCGGAACAACTTTGCGGGCCATGAGCGGGAGCGTCAGAAACTTTTAAAAGCGCCAAAATACGGCAACGACGACGACGCTGCGGACGCAATGGCGGTCAGGGTTTTTTCGCATGTGGCGGAGGCTGTTATGGACCTTGGCCAGAGTGTGGGCTTTAACAAGTACAACATTGTCAGCGTAAACAACAGCATGAGCGCCGAATGGGGGCAGTACTGCATCGCGTCCCCCTGCGGGAGAAAGGCGGGCGCGCCTATGTCAAACGGCAACGGCCCGTCCCTTGGCGCGGACAAAAATGGTGTGACCGCCCTGTTAAATTCCATGGCAAAGTTCGACCCGGCGACGCATGTGGGCGTAATCAACAATGTGCGCTTCACCAAGGAACTGGCCCGGAGTTCGTTCGCGAAAATAAAGGAAGCGCTGCGCGTGTTTTACGAACACAACGGTGTACAGACTAATCTCTGTTTCGTCGGCCGCGAGGATTTGGAAAACGCTATGGCGCACCCGGAAGATTACCAAAACCTTATTGTCCGCGTTGGAGGGTTCAGCGCCCGTTTTGTCGAACTTGCCCCTGTTATTCAAAATGAGCTGATTCTAAGGACCTCATACGACAGTTAGCGCGATTTGCGCAAGCTGTTCCGGATTGAACACATATTCCCGAAAGCTGAGTTCACCGATAGCAAATTCCGCAAGCGCGGGACTGGATTAACGCGCGGAAACAATCCCAGCGAAACCTGGAGACGGGCGAACCGTGTTCGCCCGTCTCCATTAACGCGCAAAAACAATTACAGCTAAACCTGGAGCGGGCGAACGCAATTCTCCCTACAATTCCTACGCTGCAGCCGTGAAAAATCTAACCGTTCGCACTATAGCACTGCGTTTATTACGTCCGGCGCCCCATGCCAACAATCCCTTCAGGCGCCTTTCGGGATAAAGGCCGCAAATTTTTTGCCGTACTCGAAAGCCTGGACCAAGTCCGCCTCCGTAGGACGGAGGTTAACTCTTAAACCTTCCAGCGGCGTTTTGAACCGTAATTGAGCAAACCGCTGCATAATATTCGGCACAGCTTCGCCGCTCCATCCGTAGGATCCGAAAGCTCCCGCTATTCTGCCGCCGTGCACAACGGGGTTAAGCGCCGTAAGGAGTTCCCACACAGGCGCGAGGGCGTCGCCCACAATGGTCGGCGAGCCAAGCAGTACGCCGCGGCTGGCCTCAATTTCGGAAGCTATGGCAGATGGCCCGCGGTCCGTTATATCAACGCACTGCGCGTCAATGCCGCCCGCCGCCTCTATCCCTTCCGTTATTTTTTCCGCCAGCATTTTTGTGTATCCGTAAGAGGTTACATAGGCCACAACAACGCTGGGCCTGCCTGCCGCCGGTTCCGCGGACCATTCGCGGTACATGGTTATATATTTTTCAACATCCTTACGTATTACAGGCCCGTGGCCATTGCATATCGTCTCAATCTCCAACTTGGCAATCGCGTCCAGCGCCTTGCGCACAAAACTCTTAAACGGCCCCATAATACAATCGAAATAGTATTTGTACGCATCGGCAAAATCCTTGTCAATAGCGTCGTTAAAAACAGCTTCGCCGCAGTAGTGGCAGCCGAAGGAATCGCATGTGAACAGGGTTTTCTTCTGTGGAATATACGTAAACATAGAATCCGGCCAGTGGAGCTGGGGCAGCGGCATAAACTCAAGGGCGGCGCCTCCCAGGTCGATACTGTCCCCATTGCGCACAGCCCGCGATTTAAAATCACGGTTGCATATGCCGCGGGCAAATTTCAGGCCAACCGCCGTGGCCACTACTTCTGCGTCGGGGCACAATTCCAGCAGTTTCGCCAGGCCGCCGGAGTGGTCCGGCTCCGTATGGTTCAGTATGATATAGTCAATCTTCCCCGGGTCTGTCACACCCCGCAGCCTTTCTATAAACTCATCAAAGAATTTCTCCTTTACCACTTCCACCAGGGCGGTTTTTTCCGTCCCTTTAACCACATAGGAGTTGTAGGTCGTGCCATTCTGAGTGTACATTATCACGTCAAAAACCCTGATATCAAAATCCAGCGCCCCAACCCAACTTATGCCATCCTTTACCACAAGCGGTTTTTTCATAAATACATCTCCCTGAAATACTTTTGCATGATTATACTGCATATTTATGCTGTGTCAAATCAGGGCTTGGCAGCATAGGGTTATCGTTTGCGCAACTTGTTCCGGATTAAACACATATTCCCGAAAGCTGAGCTCACTGATAGCAAACTCCGTAAACGCGGGACTGGATTAATGCGCGAAAACAATCGCAGCGCAACCTGGGGGCGGGCGAACTATGTTTCGCCGCGCACCCCACAGGCGCGAACTTAAGAAAAAAATAAACAGTCCCTTTTACGCCGAGCAAGCTCGACTATCCTTGAAAAGACTGTACCTGCATCAAAAGCGCTGCGTCGAGCAAGCTCGACTATCGTACTCGCCGCCCTTAAGAAGGGGTCTGGGGGCGAAATCCCCAGCGGGGTTAGGGGCCAACGAATAAACCATCACTAGGCCCCTTAACGGTGAAGTGTCCGTTGGTTTTAGTGTTTTGACTCCTAAATAGACACGAATTGTATATCATTATTTCATCTCCTTTAAGGGCTCTTTTAAGTTGACATGGCATAAATGCGCATTTATACTATACCGTGAAGTTAAACGCCTGCGCTATAGGGACAGAAAAAAATTTTTTTGAGGAATCGCAATGAGAAGAAACAGTATGGTCAGGAACTTTCTTAATATCCACAAGGCCGCCGCGGTTTTATTTACAGCGGTACTTGTGCCCGCCGCGCTTTCCGCCTGCACGGGCACGGCGGTGCGCACGCTAAGCGACATCAAGAGCAAGGGCGAAATTATTATGCTGACTAACGCCACCTTCGAGCCCTTTGAGTATATAAGCGGCGGCAAGGTGGCGGGCGCGGACGTGGATTTGGCGCAGCTTGTCGCTGATGAGATAGGTGTACAGCTGACAGTAATTGACATGGATTTCGACCTGCTTGTGGACGCGCTTAAAAGCGGCAAAGGCGACTTTATAGCGGCTGGTATGACAGCAACGGAGGAACGCGCCAAGTCCGTGGATTTTTCCGCCGTGTATGTCAGCAACGGGTTGCTGGTAATTGTGCCGGCTGACAGCGCCTTAACAGTGGAGGACCTGGATGGCAAGCGAACGGAACGCCGTCTGCGGGTGGCGGTGCAGGAGGGCACCACCTCGGACGATTATGCGACGGACGAGCTGGCCGGCGCTGACGTAATGCGTTTTAAAGACGCTGTGGCGGTTGGCAGCGCGGTGCAGAGCGGTAAGGCCGACGCGGCTTTATTGGACATAAAGCCGGCCGAGGGCGTTGTGGCGAACAGCGGCGGCACGCTTAAACTCCTGCCGGAGCAAGTTACTGAGGAAGATACCTGCATGGCGGTGGCCAAGGGCAACAAGGAATTGCTGGAGGTTATAAACAAGGTGCTGATCCAGGCGATTTCAGAGGGAACAGTTGACGCGTTGATCGAAAAACACATGGAACTGACGACAAAGTAAACGGCTATGAGCATGGGAGAGAGCTTTTGCGGCGCCACTTTGGCGGACAACCGGCGGCTCAGGTATCCGCGGGACGTGTTATGTTCATGGACGACGGCGTTGTGCCGGAACATGGCGCGTCCGGAGAAATATTCAACTACCCCAGGCACATCCGCCTGGCGGAATTTTTGTCAAAGGTGTTATAATATGTATGACTGCGTAATAATCGGCGCCGGAATAATCGGCGCGGCGGCGGCGCGGGAACTTAGCCGGTACCGCCTGAAGCTGCTGCTCATAGACAAAGCGGAGGATGTATCCTGCGGGGCTTCAAAGGCGAACAGCGGAATAGTTCACGCGGGGTATGACTGCGAGCCTGGCAGCTTAAAGGCCGCGCTAAATGTGGAAGGCGCGCGTATGTACGAGACGCTGGTAAGGGAACTGGACATTCCATACCGCCGCAACGGTTCCCTGGTGCTCTGCTTTGACCAGAAGGAAGGGCCTGCCCGCCTGCGGGCCTTGTACGATAAAGGGCGCAAAAACGGCGTTGCCGGCCTGAGTTTAATAAGCGGCGGCCAGGCCCGAGCGTTGGAGCCTAATTTGTCCGGAGAGGTCACGGCGGCGCTTCTGGCGGAAAGCGCGGCGGTTATATCACCCTACGAGGCTGTCATAGCCTTTGCGGAAAACGCGTACACAAACGGCGCGGAATTTATTTTTAATACAGAAGTAACGGGTATAGCGCGCTTAGAAGATAATTTTTCCATTAAGACCACTGGTGGTGATTTCGTCTCCCGAACAGTAATAAACGCCGCAGGGACAGAGAGCGACACAATAAACAATCTTGTTTCCCCGCATAAGGAAGAAATTTATATGCAGCGAGGGCAATATTATCTCATAGACAAGGCCCATGGGAATTTTGTAAGCCGCACGATATTTCAGCTGCCCACTATGCTGGGGAAGGGCGTGCTTATCACTTCCACGGTGGACGGCAACCTGCTGGTGGGGCCGAACGCGGAAAATTTCCGCAAGAACGGGGAAAGTATTCCCAATATCACCGACACAACCAGGCAAGGGCTTGCGGAAGTTTGCGCCAAGGCCGCGCGAAGCGCGCCGAATATTCCGGTGCGCGGCACGATAACGGTTTTCGCCGGGCTGCGTGCCAAGGCCGGGGATGAGGACTTCCATGTAGAGGAGCCTGTCAGGGGCTTTGTAAACGCGCTGGGTATTGATTCGCCGGGGCTTTCCGCCGCGCCTGCCATAGCCCGGAAGGCTGCGGGGATGGTTCTCGCGCGGCTGGAACCGCCGTTTAATCCGCGTTTTGTTGGCACGCGTTCCCACGGGGCGCGTTTTGCGGGGCTTAGCTTTGAGGAACAGGCCCGCCTTGTGGAGCGGGACAGCCGTTACGGGCACGTGGTATGCCGGTGTGAGACCGTCACGGAAGGTGAAATTGTGGACGCCATACACAGGCCCCTTGGCGCCCGGACGTTGGACGGGCTTAAGCGCCGTACCCGCGCGCGCATGGGGCGGTGTCAGGGCGGGTTTTGCACTATCAGGCTGATGGAGATTTTAAGCCGCGAGCTTGGCATAGAAGAACGCGAGGTTACAATAAGCGGGAAAGGGTCACGGATAATATTATGAGGGAAGTGAGCTTGGCGATAGTGGGCGGCGGGCCTGCGGGGCTATCGGCTGCTATTTCGGCGCGTGAAAGCGGCTTGGGCGGGACTCCGCCTGCCGGCGGCATTGTAATAATAGAGCGGGGCAGGGCCTTGGGCGGTATATTAAACCAATGTATACACAATGGTTTTGGCCTGCATATTTTCAAAGAGGAACTGACAGGGCCGGAGTACGCGCACAGGCTTGTGGAAGCCTGCGTGAGGCTGGGCATAGAATATAAACTTAACACAATGGTCACAGACCTAGGTACAGATACGGATGGTGCGAAGACCCTCACGCTTTTTTCCCGCGAAGGCGCGGAGCGGATACGCGCGAAGGCGGTGATACTGGCGATGGGATGCCGCGAGCGGCCGCGCGGTGCGCTGCGCATACCGGGCAGCCGCTGCGCGGGGATTTATACCGCAGGGCTTGCGCAGGAGCTGGTGAACATGAAGGGCCTTATGCCTGGGAAGACGGTTGTGGTGCTCGGATCAGGTGACATAGGGCTTATAATGGCCAGGAGGATGACGTTAGAAGGCGCGGAGGTAAAGGGGGTATACGAGCTTATGCCCTATTCCGGAGGGCTTAAGCGCAACATAGCCCAATGTCTTAACGACTATGGTATACCACTCAAGCTCTCCCATACTGTGACGCGGATAGAGGGTCAAGAATTTGGCCGCGGAGAAAGCAGCGACGGCTGCGGGCGTCTGCGCGGCGTGTGGACGGCGGCTGTGGACGCCAGCGGCGCGCCCCTATACGCAACGGAAGAATTTACAGCCTGTGATACCTTGCTGCTTTCTGTGGGGCTTATCCCTGAGAACGAGCTTTCCAAAAGGATAGGGGTGCGGCTTTCGGAGGTAACGGGCGGGCCACTGGTGGACGACAGCCTGCAGACCAGCGTGCCTGGTGTGTTTGCCTGCGGGAACGTACTGCATGTACACGACTTAGCGGATAATGTAACCCTGGAAGCCTACCGCGCGGGCGAAAGCGCGGCGCGCTGCATCCGCGGCGGGGCCGGAGCCTTCGGCGTGACCGGAGGCGTGAGGAGGATAGGGTTGAGAGCGGGGCGAGGTGTGCGCTACGTTGTTCCCAATGAAATTATTCTGCCGGCGGGGCCGAAGCCTTCGGCGGGGCCGGATGCGGAACCCGGCGCAGAATACACGGCATACTTTAGAAGCGACAATGTCTATCGCGACGTGTATATCCGCGTGCGCCTGGCGCCAGAGGGTTCCTGTTCCGATTCGGAGGGCGCGGTAATAAAGTCTGTTTCAAAGCGGATCGTAACTCCCGGTGAAATGGAAACGTTAAAATTCAGTCTGGAAACAGGGAAGGCAGCAACATTGGAAGTACGAATAGAGGCGAAAGGCTAATGGAAACGTCACTTGGAAGTTCTACGCAGACGGCGGGCCAAGAGCAGACGGCGTCCCAAGAGCCAAGGCGTGAGCACAGGTTTATTTGCATTGGCTGCCCGATGGGGTGCGAGCTGCTGGTTGTGACGGAGGTTTCGGAAGAAGGCGGCCCGCCGTCTGCTGTCAGCGGTAATGCCTGTAAGATAGGGGAGCGCTACGGGCGGGAGGAAGCGACGAACCCCACCCGCGTGATGACTTCCTCTGTGCGGGTGCTGGGCGGCGACATGAAGATGCTGTCCGTAAAGACCGCGCGGCCAATTCCCAAGGGCAAGATATGGGACTGCGCGGAAGCCATGCGGGGCCTATCGGTTAACGCTCCGGTAAAGATAGGGGACATAATTATCAAAAACGCCGCCTCAACCGGTGTGGACATTATCGCGACAAGAAATATCGCGCGGGGCAGCGCGTAAACAATAAAGGGGTACGGTAAACCGTGCCCCTTTTGTAGTGTTGTAGCCTGCACGCCCTTGTAATTGGCAGGCACAAACCGCGCGCGCAGTCCGGCGCGGCCGTTGATAGGGCTTCTTGCCCACACAGTAGATTCTCTTGTCTTCTATAAATGAACGTTTTCAGAAAAATAACTAACATATGGCAAGAAGTAAATGTAATATATACAAATTAATAGTATATATTACAGACAGGATAATGCAACAAATATATTTTTAAGAAATACACCGACTTGTTACAGGCATCAATTTTGTATATTGTTACTAATAGCGCTCATTTATAGTTATCTTATATCCGTTAGACTGTTTCGCCTGTTACGGAGACGCTTGACGTGGACGGCCTTCATTTTGAGTCCGCGGATCAGGGGAGATGCCACTGCGGGGAATGCGCCCGGCTGGATGACTTCGCGTATCACGCGGAACTGAATACGCGCGCGGCGGCCTATGTCAAAGAAAAATGGCCGGGCAAAATTGTAATGATCAACATGGTATCGTGGCAAAGCTGGGACAAAAAAGTCAAAAGCGCGGAAGCGAAGGAATTAGAACTGTTGCGCGGCCTTGCGCGGCATACGGATTATATCATTGATCCCGGACACCTCGGACACTACATTGACGAAAGTGTTTTGCCTTCTTTTACATCGAATTTGCCTTGCGCATTCGGAAACGCTGGCGGCTTTTGGACGTATTATTGGCCCGCATGGGATAGGCTGCGGGCGTTTCTGCCCTATACAAAGACCGCCTATGATGCCATCAGGCGTCTTTACGCCGCGGGAGGCCGCGCTGTGGAGTATTACACAGGGCCAATGATCAACCCCGGCGCGGAAATCAACACGGCGTTTGCGGGATGTGTTCTCAGCGGCGTTGAACAGAGTTACGGCGACGCGCTGGAGCGCGTCTTGCAAAGCCTGTATCAGCCCAAAAACGAAGCGGCGCTGAAAGCATTGGCGAAAGTCGTCACACGAGCGGAAGAAAGTTGGTTTGAGCGCTGGACAGGCAAACTCCCCGCATCGTGGAAGCCGACGGATGCGGAAAACAGCGTAACCTTTGAGAATTTCGACGCCTATAGCCAAAGCGAGGCTTCCCGGCCATCGCAGATTTTTCTGGATGGGGTCAAGCATCTGACCGAATATATCGAACCCGGCAAATGGGCTTCTTACCGGAAAGAGTTGGAGTTGCTGCGCGCGGACGCCCAAACGCTTTATTCATCTGTGGCTGCGGATAGGATGGAGCGTATGCTAACTTGTTTTGAAAAGACAATACAGGATTTGAACGAACTGATTGAGTTTGAAGCTTGGAAGTAAAGACATATTGGTTGACCATAGGGATGACAGCAGGTAACGTATCATTCACACAATTAAGGGCTTATCCCTGAATAAAGCGGAATGGCTTAAATACTGGATTTTAAAACACAGAAATGGAGCAAAATCAGTATTCTTGCCTATTAAGGGATAGGCTCTAAATTTGGGCGTGTTTCATATTTGGGTTTAATCAGTAGACACATTTATTCCCAAGCGCATCAAAATCCTGTATTTATGCTGGAATTCAGCCGCAATGGGAAAATATGTGTCTGCAACTTTTGAAACACGCCGTTTATTTGCAACGGTAAGAAAAACAGGAAATCCAGGGAGTATTTGTTTACGGTTTACGCCCAAAATCGCTCTGTACTGCGCGTTTTGAATTGCCGCCTTGACACTCCCCGGCATTTAAAAATAACCTTAAAACCGCTGTCCTGCATCAAAAGCACGCCCCGGCCCTGTAAAGGTCTTAGTGCCGGAAATGCCGGACGCCGGTAAATATCATGGCAATTCCGCAACTGTCGCATTGTTCAATAGAGAGCCTATCGTTTTTGGAGCCGCCGGGCTGAATAATGGCTGTAACACCGCGCCGCGCGCATTCCTCGGCGACGTCGGGGAACGGGAAGTAGGCGTCCGAAGCCATAACAGCGCCCTCGGCCTTGGCGCCGGCGTTCGCGAAGGCGGTGCCCGCAGCGCCGATCCTGCTTACCGCGCCGCCGCCGATACCAACTGTCTGGCCGTCCTTGGCTAAAACAATCGCGTTGGATTTTACATGCTTTACTACCTTCATGGCGAAAAGCATGTCCCGCTGCTCCGCGTCCGTAGGATGCCGCCGCGTAACAACCGTCAGCTGTTCCGCGTTTATGTCGGAATCGTCCGAGTTCTGCAGCAACAGCCCGCCTCCCACGCTTTTTAGCTCAATATTGGCCGTGTTCCGCTCGTTAAGCCCAGCCATAACTAATATGCGCACACCCTTCTTGACCGTAAGGCATTTTAAGGCTTCCTCCGTATACCCAGGCGCGATTATTACCTCTAAGAATAAATCGCTTAACTTGCGCGCGGTTTCTAAATCCACGTCACGGTTAAAACATACTATGCCCCCAAAAATAGAGACAGAGTCGGCGCCGTAGGCCTTTTCAAAGGCTTCTAGCACTGTCCCGCCTATGCCGACGCCGCAGGGCGTAGCGTGCTTTACTGCTACACACACCGCCTCGCCGAATTCTCTGGCTAAATTTACAGCGCCGTGGGCGTCGTTTATATTGTTGTAGGAAAGCTCCTTGCCATGCAAGAATACCGCCTGTTCCAACCCGCTGACCCCGGAGAGCATCATACGGTAGTACGCGGCGTGCTGGTGCGGGTTTTCGCCGTAACGCAAATCCTGCTTCTTCTCAAAGGTCAAGGTCAGCACATCGGGATGCTCGCGTCCGGCGATCCGGTTTAAATACGCGGCTATATTCGCGTCGTACATGGCTGTGTGGGAAAACGCCTTAAGCGCCAGGCCAAAACGGAAGGACTCGTCCAGGGCGTTGTTCTTTAGCCGGGCAAGCACCTCGGCGTAGTCGCCCGCGTCTGTAATTACCGTGACAAAGGGGTAGTTCTTCGCCGCCGCGCGTATCATCGCCGGCCCGCCTATGTCTATGTTCTCTATGGCGCGTTCCAGGGTGTGCTCCGGGTCCGCTATCACCTCGCCAAAGGGGTAGAGGTTTACCGCCACGATGTCTATGGGCGCGATGCCATAACTGTTCAGTACTGCCATGTGCGGTTCACTGTCACGCAGCGCCAGTATTCCGCCGTGAATGTAAGGGTGTAGTGTCTTGACGCGCCCGTCCAAACATTCGGGAAACCCTGTGACCGTCTCCACGGCGGTAACCGTCAGGCCACGTTCCGTCAGCAGCTTGGCGGTGGCGCCGGTAGACACAATTTCATAGCCTTGCTCCAGCAGACCGGCCGCAAATTCGGCCGCGCCGCTTTTATTAAACACACTTATTAATGCTCTTGGTTTCATAACTATTCCTCCTAATGCCGCGAATATATAACATGAATGACTATAGTATATCACGCCGTTAAAATTCATAACAGTATAAATTTTTTACGTATATAGTATTATACTCACATACGAAAACATCTTCGTCGGGCTTCGCCCGACTATCGCTAAAAATTTTTCAGTGTTTTCGTGTGTGAGCAACCAACAACTGACGCGAAAAGTGCATTTCTTTTCGCGCCTTAGTATAACTATGACTCCACTGCAAAAAGTCCAGCAAAAGCAAGCAAAAAAAGAATCAAGCCTCAAGTTTTGAAGTCAAGAAATTTCTCAAGAGCAACAGAAACCTCTTGAATTTAAGAAGAAACGGCAA
>JAISYE010000113.1 GCA_031297485.1 Clostridiales bacterium | reverse complement strand
TATTGTTCAAAATCCTGCCGAGGCCGATGTGTGCGTGGTTTTTACGGGTTTATCCGATAAGGACGACAGTGAGGGAAAAGACAGGACTCATCTGCGCTTGCCCGACGAGCAGAACGCACTCATTGAAAAAGCCGCCGGTGAGAATAGTAACGTCATAGTCGTGGTAATGAACGGTTCAGCAGTTGAAATGCCGTGGCTCGATAAGGTTTCCGGTGTGATAGAAACGTATCTCGGCGGTCAGGGTATGGGCAGCGCTATCGCGAAAATACTGTTCGGCGACATAAATCCCAGCGGCAAACTTGCGGAGACCTTCCCTGTAAAATTGAACGACACACCGTGCTACCTCAACTTCCCCGGCGAAAAAGAGCAGGTCGAATACCGCGAGGGGCTGTTTGTCGGATACCGCTACTACGACAGCGCGGATGTGAACCCTCTCTTTCCGTTTGGCTATGGGCTTTCATATACTGAGTTTGATTATTCCGATTTGACACTCGACAAAGCAGAGATGTCAGACCTGGACACGCTCACCGTCAAAGTCAGCGTCAAGAACACAGGCGAACGCGCCGGAAAAGAAATTGTTCAGCTGTACGTTCGCGACATTTGCTCCGTAGTCATTCGCCCGCGCAAGGAACTGAAAGGCTTTGAGAAGATATATCTCTTGCCTGGCGAACAGAAGACTGTGACCTTTACTCTTGATAAGCGTGCGTTTGCGTTTTACGATACCGCAATCAGCGATTGGCGCGTTGAGAGCGGCGCCTTTAAGATACTGATTGGCAGTTCGTCCGCAGACCTTAGGGCTTCCGCGGCTGTCTGCGTGAACGCGGCTGCGCCTGTTAAGAAGCGCTACACGTTGGATTCCACCCTCTACGACATCAAGGACGAGCCGGCGGCGGCTGCGCTGTTGCAAATGATGGCGGGAGGCACAAACGGCGGTACGGCTCTCGGCATGGACATGGACGCAGTGCTGTCCAGCGTTAAAATCCGCTCACTCGTGCCTATGAGCCTAATGCAAAGCGGCGGCAAAGAAGGTATAGGCTTAGAACAACTGAACGGCTTGATTAACGCAATGTCGCAATCCACATCCGGCTGACCCTTTCTGAATCCCGCCCAAATTTTGAAAGATACGGAGAAATAAATGTTTTTGGCCGCGGGCGGCGGGCTGTTACGCTCGCGGATCATGAAAGGAGTGCGCTATGAAAAGAGAAGAAATCTTGGCACGTCTGGGGTTTTCTGTGCCGGATATCAAGAAAAAGAGGGTAATCGTCCATACTGACCTTGCCTGTGAGGCTGACGACCATTTTGCGGTGGTCCATCATCTGCTCACGCCCTCGGAGACAGTCGCTGGCGTTATCGCCGGGCATTTTGAATACTACGCGTCCCGCGGCTTGCAGGGAAAGCGCTTCACGACAATGGAACAGAGCTGCGCCGTGGGAGAGAAAATCCTTGAACTCATGGGGATTGACGACATCCCCCTTATCAAGGGCGCAAAGCGGGAAATCCCCGACAGGGAGCATCTTCCGGATTCCCCGGGAGCGGATTTTATCATCGCGGAAGCGCTGGAGGAGGACGATACCCCGCTGTTCATCGCTTTGCAGGGATGCCTTACCGACTTGGCGATAGCCCTCGTGAAAGAGCCGGGCATTGCGGATAAGCTGACGGCAATTTGGATTGGCGGCGGAAAATATCCCGACGGGAACGGTGATTTCAACATGATACAGGATGTCCTGGCGGCGCAAATTGTCTTTGAAAGCAATGTTCCGCTGTGGCAGATTCCCTCAAACGTCTATGGAAAGATGAACATCACGCTTTCGGAGCTTGTCGCGAAGGTGAAACCCTATGGCGCAATCGGCAAATATCTTGCGGATGAGATGATTGGCTTTAATGACCTTATGGGCAAGCTGACGGGCCGCAATACGTTCCCGCATGGTGAAACTTGGTCGATAGGCGACCAGCCTACCGTCAGTGTCCTCCTGCAAAATGCGGGGGTATGGCACAGCGAATATGCGACTGTCAACGACGACATGACCTACGGCAAATCTGTAAGCGGGCGCGAAATACGCGTCTACGACGAAATAGACCGGCGCATGACCCTTGACGATTTTTTTGCGAAGCTGATGTTATGCTATAACAAGCAATGAGGAGGAATCATGTGTGAAAGCGGTTATGGTAATGTACGATTCGCTCAATCGGGCTATGTTGGAGCCTTACGGCTGTGACTGGACGAAAACGCCAAACTTTAAGCGGCTGGCGGAAAGAACCGTCACGTTTGACAACTGCTATGCGGGCAGCCTGCCCTGTATGCCCGCGAGGCGCGAACTGCACACGGGGCGGTACAACTTCCTGCACAGGAGTTGGGGCCCGCTTGAGCCCTTTGACGACTCTATGCCGGAAATCCTTAAAAGAAACGGCGTTTACACCCATCTCGTTTCCGACCATACGCACTACTGGGAAGACGGGGGCGGCACCTATCACACGCGCTACACCACTTGGGAGAATGTGCGCGGGCAAGAGGGCGACACTTGGAAGGGGCAGGTGCAAGACCCCGTGATGCCCGACACGCCCTTTTCCGCTTATTTTGCCAGAGCCGCGCAGGCGATGAAAGTCACCGGCAGCGGAATTTACCGCCAGGACGAGGTCAACCGCCTGTATTTGGACACGGAAGAAAAAATGCCCCAGGCGGTGACGTTCGCAAAAGGGCTGGAGTTTATTGAAAAGAACCGCGAGCAAGATAACTGGTTCTTGCAGATAGAGACCTTTGACCCGCACGAGCCCTTTTTTGCATCACAGCGTTTCAAAGACATGTACCCGGACCCGGATTATACTGGCAAAGACTTTGACTGGCCGCCCTATTCGCCGGTAAACGAAGGCGAAGATGTGGTGGAACACGGCAGGAAGCAGTATGCCGCGCTTCTTTCCATGTGCGATTTCTATCTGGGCACAGTCCTTGATATGTTCGACAAGTATGATTTCTGGAAGGACACCATGCTGATTGTGAACACCGACCACGGATTCCTGCTTGGCGGCCACGGCTGGTGGGGCAAGTCCATCATGCCCGCCTACGACGAGATTGTCCACACGCCGCTGTTTGTCTGGAACCCCAAACTCGGCGTGAAAGGCGAACGCAGGAACGCCCTTGTCCAGACCATCGACTTAGCTCCGACAATCCTGGAATATTTCGGGGCGGAAATTCCTAAGGACATGCAGGGCAAACCCTTGTCAGCCGTTATCGAATCGAACGCCGCCATTCGGGAATACGCTCTGTTCGGCTATCATGGGGCGCAGGTCAATATTACGGACGGAAAGCATGTCTACATGCGAAGCGCGGTAAATGCGGACAGCTTGTATGAATATACCCTGATGCCGGCCCATATGAAAGGGATGTTTACCCCTAAGGAATTAAGCAGCATAGCTCTTGCCGGACCATTTTCATTTACAAAGGGCTGCCGCGTGATGAAGCTTGCGAACCAACCATCGCCTATGAATATCCGGTTCGATTCCAAGGTATGGGCGGTTGATGAAATGACAGGCCGGATGAGCGGGTGCGCCGATGATGTTGATACCGAAGTGCGCTTTGCGAACGCAATGGCGCGCCTTATGACTGAAAACGATGCGCCGGACGACCAGTTTGTACGAATGGGCCTGCCTAAGGGGGATAAATACACGCCAGAAATGCTTTTATCACAGCGCGAGGCTAAAAAGCACTCCGAGGTTATATCCGGTATGGAAGATTATGATTATGAAGCAGGCGTGTACGCACAGTTAAGCTTTGTTGGCGTTATGCTTCCCAAGCCGCTCGCCGGCGGATTTCTTGGCGGGCTGAAAAAGGCGCTTGAAGACTCCGGGCAAAAGTGCATAACAAAAACATTTGTAGGAAAGTTTGCCGAAAACTTCCTGTTTCCTGAACAATTGAAGGAGTCGTTTTTAACCTATTTCAAAAACGTGGGACGTACCTATTGATGTGGGTTTTATATTTGCTAATCGCATTCGGGGCTACGGTATTAGGCTCGCTGACGGGAATGGGCGGCGGCGTGTTTATTAAGCCGCTTCTTGACTTCATCGGAAAGCCCGATGCGGCAAGTGCATCTGTACTGTCCTCCTCTACGGTTTTCGTGATGTCATGCATTACTCTGTTAAAAGGGAGAAAGTCCAGGGGAAGCCTCCGTAAATGGGCGGGCAGACCCCGCCTTATTCCGTTTCGGAATTTTCGCGAAGCTCCAACGGCGCCCGCAGCCGGCGCCCGGCCCGCCGGGTGTCCCGGTCCCGCAGCCGGCGCCCGGTCCCGCAGCCGGCACCCGGTCCCGCAGCCGGCGCCCGGCCCGCAGCCGGCGCCCGGCCCGCAGACGGCGGTTCGTCTTCGCGCCCAACGGACAAATCACCGTTAGCTTGTTCGCCGGGTTCTTTTAGCGTTCTGATTTCCATTGGGGCGGCAGCCGGAGGAGTTTTGGGAGAGCGTTTGTTTGTACTGTTAATTGGAAACGCTTCCCCTGACGGGGTTACGATAACACAAAACGCAATCCTTATCGTGCTTACCGCCTTTGTTTTTGCTTATATGCTCGCAAAGGCTAAACTTCCATCGCTGCGGCTGAAAGGTTTGTTTATTTCACTTAGCGTAGGATTGAGCCTTGGGCTGGTATCCTCATTCCTGGGCATCGGCGGCGGACCCATCAATGTCGCCGCCATTGCTTTTTTGTTTTCATTCCCGATAAAAATGGCTATGCGGTGTTCGCTGATGACGATACTCTTTTCACAGGCCGCAAAACTCACGGTGGTCTTTTTGCAAGATTGCCTGGCGGGCACTCTTGTATATGATTTAAGCCTTTTGCCGGTCATGATAATCGGCGGCGCGTTGGGCGGTTATCTTGGAGGCGTTCTTAACAGGAAATTGACCGGCAAATCCAGTTCGTGGCTTTTTTGCGCCGCGCAAATTGCCGTCGTATGTATTTGCGCTGCGAATATTGTGCGGGCCTTAGGTCGTGTTTGAAAACTGGATTCCAGCGCGAAATTGCGGCGGTTTAATTCGAAATGTCGCGCTTTAAGGAATTTTCAAACACGCCTTAGTTAGGAGAAGTATATGAAACAATTGTGCGTTATGATAAAACCCGCCTCGTCCATGTGTAATATGCGCTGCCGCTATTGCTTTTACGCTGACGTGAGCAGCCGGCGCAGCATCCCTAATTATGGCGTGATGACGGATGATACCGTGACACGGTTAATGGAGAATATTTATAAAGACTTGAGCAACGGCGACAGGCTCACCTTTGCTTTTCAAGGAGGGGAACCCACCTTGGCAGGGCTATCTTACTTTGAGGGCTTTGTCAAAGCGGTTAAAGCGCAGCCAGTCAAGGCGGAGGTTTCATATGTTCTGCAAACGAACGGCATACTTTTGGATGATATACTCACACACGAAAACATCTTCTAAAAATCTTTCAGTGTTTTCGTGTGTGAGCAACCAACAACCGGCGTGAAAAGCGCATTTCTTTTCGCGCCTTAGTATAACTGGTGTGATTTTCTAAAGCGCAACAGTTTCCTTGTGGGGTTATCGCTTGACGGATATGCGGAAATCCATAACAAAAACCGGGTAGATAACATCGGGGCCGGGACATATTCGAGGGTTTGCAACGCGAAACGCCTGCTGGAGAGCTATAAAGTTGACTTTAACATCCTTACCGTGCTGACAAGAGAAGCGGCACGTCATCCGCAGAAGATGTGGAATTTCATAGAAAAAGAGGACATCAGTTACATTCAGTTTATACCTTGCTTGGATAAGACAGATTGCGGGCTTTCGCCAGGTGAATTTTACGGGTTTTATTCCGGACTCTTTAAAACTGCCCGCTCAAACGGGAAATATATCAGCGTAAAACTGTTTGAGGATATAATTGATTTGTTCGCTTTAGGGAAGGCGGCCGCCTGCGGAATGAACGGGCAATGTTCGCCTCAATTTGTTGTTGAAGCGGACGGAAGCGTTTATCCATGCGATTTTTATTGCACGGACGAATTCAGGCTTGGTAATTTGAAGGAATTGTCATTGCGTGACGCGTTTGAATCAAGCGCGGCTAAAGCCTTCAGGCAAGCGAAGCGAAAGCTGCCGCAAGCCTGCGATAACTGCCGTTACCTAATCGCCTGCAACGGCGGCTGCAAACGCCAGTTCCATGCCATGTGCGTTGACGCAAAAGGCTTTTGCGGGTTTAAGGCTTTGCTTGACGAGTGCTTTCGCGCTGGAATCCAGTTTTTAAACACGCCCTAGGGAAGGCGGCTTATCAAGATGATACAAACATAGTCAGTTATATCCTTCATGTGTTTGATGATTTCCAAGGACAGCAGTGTGTTCACTGGTGCGTTAGGCGCGCCTGTGCTTTTGAAAAGAACGGCAAAGGGGCTTTCGTCAATTTGGGTGTATACATGCTCGTAAAACAAGGGCGCCCAACTTTTGGCCAATTTCTCCTGCGCGCTTTTCCCATCCACCGGCTTGATTCGAAGAAGGACTGTTACTGGTGCTTATTGTTTTTTCTAAACATTGTCTTTGCCCTTCCCCCTTGTTTTGTATATTTTTACTTTTTCTTGTTATACTGCGCTTGCTTCTTAAAATTAAGTGTTTACTGTTACTTTTGAGAAATTTCCGCCAAATTTCTCAACTTTAAAACCCGCTTCTTGACTTTTTCACTTGCCTTTGGTGGACTTTTGCAGTGGAATCATATATGCAGTTGATTCAGCATATTTTGTTTTAAGTCCCATAATTCCTGTGAAAAGTCCACAGGTATTATATGCGGGTTTACAAGGCGTTTTTCCTCATCCCACAGCGTGTCCAGCTCCGACCTGCAATAGGAGCGTATTTCCGAAACCTGCGGCGAATTGTATACGCATTGCCCGTTTACAAATATGGGCACAAGCAGTTCGCGCGCAATATACTTATTTGCCCGCAGCGTCATGCGCTTCCATGTTTCCAGCGGATGGAATATAACCAGGTCGCGGCTTGTGTCAACTGTTTCATGCTCAAGGGTTATCAGGTCGGCCTTTATCTTGCCTGATTCACTGTCATAAAGGCGCACTATTTTCTTTATACCGGGGTTTGTTATTTTTTCCGGATTATCCGAAAGCTTCATTTTATACTGCGCCGCCCCGTTATCATACAGAGCGGACATCTTGTACACGCCGCCGAAGGCCGGGCAGTCCTTGGATGTGATAAGGTTTGTGCCGACGCCCCACATCGTAATTGCCGCGCCCTGCAGTTTCAAGTCGCGTATCAGATATTCGTCCAAGTCGCCGGAAGCGCTTATAACCGCCTTGTTAAACCCCGCTTCGTCGAGCATCTTCCGCGCGGCCTTGGATAAATAGGATAAGTCCCCGCTGTCCAGGCGGATTCCGCAGGCGCTTAAATCTTGCCCGCGCTGGCGCATTTCCGTAAAAACTTTTATGGCGTTGGGGATGCCGGATTTTAAAGTGTTGTAAGTATCCACAAGCAGCGTGCAGGCCTGGGGGAATGTTTCCGCGTAAGCGCGGAATGCGCTCAGCTCGTCGGGAAAGTTCATGACCCAGCTGTGGGCGTGGGTGCCGCGTATGGGTATGCCGAACATCAGCCCAGCCAGTACGTTGCTGGTGGCGTTGCAGCCACCTATTATGGCGGCACGGGCGCCGTATAGGCCCGCGTCAGGCCCCTGCGCCCGGCGCAGGCCGAATTCCAGCACGGCGTCGCCCTGGGCCGCCCACACCACCCGGGCGGCCTTGGTGGCGATAAGGCTTTGATGGTTTATTATATTCAGCAGCGCGGTCTCAATTAACTGCGCTTCCGACGTCGGCGCCTTTACCCGCACAAGCGGCTCGCCCGGGAACACCACGGTACCCTCCGGAACGGCGCGGATTTCGCCGGTAAATTTAAACCCCGCCAGGTACGATAAAAAATCCTCCGTAAAATATCTCTGGGAACGCAAATATTCTATGTCGTCGCTGCCGAACCGTAAATTTTCTATATATTCTATGGCCTGCTGCAGCCCGGCGGCTATGGCGTACCCGTTGTCAAAGGGGTTGCGCCTGTAAAACAGGTCAAACACCCCTATCCGCTGGTCGGTTTTCGCTTTTTTGTAACCCTGCATCATCGTCAGCTCGTAAAAATCTGTCAGCAGGGTAAGGTTGTCGTAGTTCATATAGTTCCTCCATGTTTTATATGTTTTAAGAATCCGTCAAATTCCGTCTGATACCTGCTTATCCCAAAATCACAGAACGCGCGGATTATCAGCGGGGTTTACTGGACGAAGCGCGCGGAGTTCCGCGCTTTTCACGGTCGGTGGTGGGCCAAATGCAATCAATCCATCAAGGCGTTTAGCCCACCATCTTCACGGTCAGAGCTTCTCGTCCTCCCTTGTCCCGTCCTTGGCAAATCCCCGCAGGATATTTTTAATATCCACCCCTGTCATTTCATTTACTGACTCCATTGTTGCGGCCAGGGTTTTGGTTACGGTTTTCGCCATTTTTATCGGGCCGTCGCCCGCGCCTTCGTCCCAAACTATCACCTTGTCTATGTTGCCAACGGGAGCCGCTATATGTTTGGCCATCTCCGGCAGGGCCTCCACCACCATTTGGATAACAGCCGCTTCGCCGTATTGTTTGTAGGCTTCCGCTTTCTTCTGCATACCGACGGCTTCGGCTTCCAGTTTCAGCCGTATGGCTTCGGCCTCGGCCTCGCCCCGCGTCTTGATTATTTCGGCTTCCTTTGTTCCGATTATCTCTATCTGGTAGGCCTGCGCGGCCGCGTCCAGTTTCTTGGCTTCTGACGCTGCTTCCGCGTCCTTTATGGCCTTAATCTTCGCCGCTTCCGCCCGCAGCAACGCTTCACGCTGGGCCGCTTCCGCCGGGTTTATCACTGTTTCCTCCAGCTGCCGCTTCTTTGCGTCGGCCTTGGTTTGGGCCAGTTCGATATTCTTCCGCTCCCGCGCTACCGACACTTCCATTTCCTCCGCGGCTATGCCCTGTTCCCGCTGTTGTTTCAAAATTTCCGCGTCGGCGTTGGTTTCAATTATGCTCTTGCGCATCTTGTTCTGCTGTATTTCATAGGCCACGTCCGCGTCCGCTTTTGCCGTCTGTGATTCCTTTAAGTACAGGGACTGCTGCACGTCTTTTACTTTCTGCGCCTCGGCTATTTGCGTCTCGGCCCTTAACCGGGCTTCTTCCCCGGCTTTCGCGGCTTCCGCTATTCTTACCTTGGCGTCACGGTCAGCCTCGGCCTTGGCTATTGCGGCTTCCTTTTTTACGTTCGCTATCTGCGGCGCCCCGAGGGCCTCCAAATATCCGTTGGTGTCCGTGATTTCCTTAATTGTAAACGCTATAAGCTCAAAACCCATTGTGGAAAGGTTGGAATCCGCCACGTCCCGTACCTGCTGGGAAAACGCCTCACGGTCCCTGTATATCCCTTCTACGGTCATCTTGCCGACTATCTCCCGCAGCTTGCCCTCCAGCACGCTGTTTACCGTCTCGCGCATGCGCTGGTTTGTGGTTTCTTCCTTGCCTGTGTGGAACTGCTCCATTGCGGAAAGGATACTGTTTTTTTCGTTGCGGACCTTAATAACCGCCACTCCTGTGGCTGTTATGGGAACGCCTTGTATTGTCATCGCGCCGGTGGTGTTTATGTTAAGGGGTATGTTCTCAAGCGATATTACGTCCATGCGCTCCAGCACAGGGATTATCAGCGTGCCGCCGCCGGATATGACACGCTTCTTCAGCCCGGTTACAACCGCGGCCTTGTCTTGCGGTATCCGTTTCCACATTGAAAAAATAATGGATAAAATAATAAGTATGCCTGCGATGCCCAAAATAATAGGCAGAATATCCTCCCACATAAAATTTACGCCTCCCTTAATTTTTCCGCGTGTCTGTTTCCGTTACAATTGCCCTGCCGCTTTCAAACCCGGTTACTATTACCGTCACGCCTTGGGGTATCATTCTGCTGTCAGAGGATTTGGCCGCGTATATTACCATGCCGGAGCGCCCTTCTATACGCACGGCTCCTACGCCTCCCTGCAGAATCGCCTCGGTAACAACCGCGGGCCGACCGGTCAGTTCCGCGCTGGCGCTGGTCTGGTTCCTTACTTTTTTAAGCGGCATAAGTATTCCGTTATACAGCAGAAGCACCATTACATAACCCAGAGCCAGCGCTATGGCCCAAACCAGCGCAGACGGCAGCGCCGCGCGCCTCGTCAGCAGTTCGCCGGACATCCCTGTCACAATTAATTGCGCGCACCAAATAATAGGGGACGCGGGCAGAAAGGATATAGACGCGTCGCCGGGGAAACCGCCCTCCGGCGCGCCGTCTATGCCGTCGCCGGCGAACAGGCCTTCCAGAGATTCGGACACAAACGACATAATCAGCGACATGGCGGGTATCGTTATGCCGATTACTAATAGAATCATGAACACGGACATGTTTTCTACCTCCAAGGGTTTATATATGTCTCTATCCTTTTGCGCGGACGCCAAAGGGCATATATGCATAACATGCCCCAACATAAGTTTGGCGGCGTGTTCCTATGAAAAGCAGACTAATTGCCTCCATTCATTTTTAAGAATAGAATTTTTAATATGCTCACTGCTAATATACCCAGTATAACGCTAAAAGTCAACAGAGACGGCAAGTAAATACAGGAGAAACGCCACGTGTCTATTCAGAGGTCAAAACATTGGTGGTGGGCTAAACGCGCTGATGGATTGATTGAACTCCCATAATTTATGCGGTGTCACAAATTGCTATACTAAGGCGCGAAAAGAAATGCACTTTTCACGCCGGTTGTTGGTTGCTCACACACGAAAACACTGAAAGATTTTTAGAGATAGTCGGGCGA
>JAISYE010000112.1 GCA_031297485.1 Clostridiales bacterium | reverse complement strand
CAGCTATACTAAGGCGCGAAAAGAAATGCACTTTTCACGCCGGTTGTTGGTTGCTCACACACGAAAACACTGAAAGATTTTTAGAAGATGTTTTCGTGTGTGAGTATAATCGGCGCTATGGAAGTCTTGACTGACGCGGCGGCAAAAGAAATGATTTGGCGTGACGGAGATACGGCATATTACGCCGGCGGCGTGACCGACCCCGACTATTGCGTCTTAAAGTTCAACGCGCGAAAAGGGCGGTTTTACAGCAATTTCAAGAGCGAGGATTTTGACGTCACAGAGTGAGGCGCTGATAAGGCGTGTTTGAAAATTCCTAAAAGCGCGAAATTTCGAATGAAACCGCTGCAATGATAGTCGAGCTTGCTCGACGCTTCGCGCTGGAATCTAATTTTCAAACACGTCCTAGGAATGACGAAAATATAAAATACCAAATTTTTCGGAGATAGTCGAGCTTGCTCGACGAAATGCGGTGAAGCGTTCGCATTTCCTAACGGTTTAACGGTCTAACGGTCTAACGGTCTAACGGTCTAACGGTGGTTTGTCCGTTGTTGTCCGTTGTTGTCCGTTGTTGTCCGTTGAAAAAGTTTGGCGTTTAATTAATTCGTCATTCCTCAGGCGTAGGGTCCCTGTTCGCCCGCCCCTACCCCTTAACCCCGCTGAAGGCTACCCCTTCAATAATATACTTCTGCGCCGCAGCGTAGACCACCACAATTGGTATAATAGCGCAAACAGTACCAGCCATAATCGCGCCGTGGTTGGTGCTGTATTGGCGCTTAAAGGTAGCCAGCCCGAGCTGAATCGTCTTCAGGCTGTTGCTGTCAAAATAGATCATGGGGCCCATATAGTCGTTCCATACGCTGTTAAAGGTCAAAATGGTAAGCGTGGCCAAGCCTGTCTTGGTCAGGGGCAATATAATCCAAGCGTAAGTGCGGAACGCGCCGCAGCCGTCTATTTTGGCGGCCTCATGCAGGCTGTCCGGTATACTTATCATATTCTGGCGCAAAATAAAGACGCCGAAGGCGCTGAAGGACCAGAGCAGTATAATAGCCGCGTGGGTGTCGTACAGGTTAAGCGATTTTATAACCATAAACTGAGGAATCATAATGGCGTGCCAGGGCACCATCATTGTGGCCAGGTATCCGAGAAATATCTGGTCCCGGCCGGGGAAGCGCAGCTTGGCAAACGCAAACGCCGCTAACGAGCAAGTGATTAGCTGTACCACAGTAATAATAACCGCCAGCTTGGCCGTATTCAGAAAATAGAGCATAAAGTCCAGCTTCAGCCATATTTCCGCGTAGTTGCCAAAGTACCACGGGTCAGGCAGCCAGCGCATAGGCGACGCGAAAATCTCGGCGTTGGGCTTAAATGAAGCGCTTAGCATCCACACAAAGGGCACGAGCATAACAAACGCGATAAGTACGCAGGCCAGTAATTTTATTGCAGGTTTCATCGTCAATCGAGTACGCGATGAAAAAAGGAGTGCGAAGGGATAATCCCTTCATACTCCTTTTTTACCTTTCAATTTATCCCCTAAACAAGGGTACACCTCCGCCTTGCCCTGCCTCCTGTACTATTTATCCAGCCCACCCTAGAGCCAAGCTAAATATGTTTACTAATTTATAAAAAAAATGTTGACTTTAGTCGGGGGGGGGGGTAAAATGACATGGTAACGTAATCGTGTGTTTTCTGGCGAATACAGTTCGCCCCTGCAAATTAAATGGAGGGATATCGTTCATGAAGATGAAGAAAGTGCTGGCTCTTATAGTCGCCAGTACAATATTTGTAAGCCTTATGGCCTCTTGTGTCGGCAGCAGCACACCAACACCGGCTCCGACCGAAGCACCGGCCCCCACGGCCGCTCCCACTCCGGAGCCTACGCCTACGCCGGAACCAACGCCGGAACCCGAGCCTGAGGCGACGGAAACCGCCGAGGCCGCTCCCGAGGACAGCGGTTCGTCCGCCGAACTCACCTCCTTCCCGAGGAACGAGTCCTTGTACTTTGGCGGCCAGCAATGGGGCGCGGTTAATGGCTGGAACCCCTACAGCCAGGACAACAACAACGGCATGGCCATTGCCGGAGGCGCCTCCCGCCGTATCCTGATGTTTGAAACAGCGTACATGTTTAACCTGCTGGACGGCAAGCTTTACCCGCTTATCGCAGACGGCGACTATACATGGAACGAAAACAAGACGGAACTGACGTTTAAAATCAAACCGGCCGCGACATGGTCAGACGGCACGCCGGTTACGGCGGACGACTACGCCTACAGGTGGGAAGTCAACAAGAAGTACAGCCTGCCCGGCTTTACCACGGATTATGTGGCCGACGTGCTAGCGGTAGACAGCTCCACCGTCAAGGTTGTGGCTGCGACCAACGAGGACGGCTCGCCCGTCAACAGCTTCGAAGTGCTTAACTACATTATCCAGACCTACTTTGTGCAAAAGGCTTGGACAGAGACGCTGGAAGCCCGCTGTGACAACGACCCCGTAAAAATACAGCAGGACAAGGGTGAAGACGTGGTCTATTCCGGCCCGTATCACAAGTATCTGTCTGACGACCAGCGCGTTGTGCTTGTGCGCGACGACAATTACTGGGGCCAGGACGCTTCCATGTGGGGCGAACTGCCGGCGCCCAAGTATATAATCCACAATATTTACGCTGACAACGCCGCCCAGCTGGTCGCGTTCAGGGCCAGCGAAATCGACGTTAACCAGCAGTTTATTGAGAACGTTCAGAACCTGTGGCTTAATGACAACCTCCCCATATCCACCTATATGGACGAGCCTCCATACGGCATATGCGTCACTACGCCCTCCATGTTCTACAACGTTAAGAAGCCTGGTCTTGACAGCGCCGTTATCCGCAAGGCTATTGCCATTGCTGTGGATTACGACCAGATTATAGCGAACGCCATGACCAATCAGTCCCCCACCTTTACCCAGGTCCCGCGCTCCCTTATGGACCCCACGGAAGGACAGCAGGCCCTGTACGACAAAGAGGCCGTTAAAGACCTTCAGTGGGCGGGCAAGGACATAGACGGCGCCAACCAAATGCTGGACGAGGCGGGCATAACAGACACGGACGGGGACGGCATCCGCGAGTATAACGGCGCGAAGCTTTCCTTCAACGTGGCTTGCCCCAACGGCTGGAGCGACTGGCAAGCGGCTGTGGAGATAGTCGCGGCGGCGGGCACGGGCATAGGCATAGAGCTTACCCCGTACTATCCGGAATGGTCCGTGTATCAGACAGTGTTCACCAACCCGCAGCAGACGGAGTATGACATATTCATGTACTCCGGAGACGGCGCAGGCCCCGCGTACCCCTGGACCCGTGTGCGTCAGCGCCTTTCCTCCGAATGGAACAGCCTGACAAACGGCAACTGGAACGGCAACTTTGGCGCGTACTCTAATCCCGCGGCCGACGAGATAGTGGCGAAGATACTTACTGCCAAGGACGACGAGGAACTTAAGCAGCTTTACACGGAAGCCGTCAGGATTTACCTTACGGATGTGCCGAGTTTCGCGCTTATGTACAGGCCCGAAGTGTTCCACGCGGTCAACGAGAGTGTTTGGACAAATTATCCCGAAAACGGCGACGGTTTGAACATACCTCCCACGGACTGCACGGACGGCTACGGCATTGCCGCCCTCTACAATATAACGCCCATCAATTAAGGAATAACGCGATAATTAAATCAACAAAGCAGGAGCGGACACAGTCCGCCCCTGCGAATAGGGCGGACACAGTTCGCCCCGCAAAACATACGATAAACGTTTACGGTCAAAAAGCACCCGCTTTTTGACCGTTTGTAACATAGAAATCAGCAGTAACATAAAAATAATCGCGCGGAATGGATGGTTGTGATTATGAAAGGGTATTATAAATATTTTGGCTCGAAGCTCCTGTGGTTTTTTGTCACTTTTTTGTGCGCGCTGGTGCTCAACTTTATTTTGCCGCGCCTTATGCCCGCGGACCCGGTGCAGATGATAGTGGGGCAGATAGCGTCGGGTATACAGAGCGCGGACACCATACAGGAAATCTACCGCCAGTATGCCTCGCGCTTTGGACTTGATAAGCCTGTAGCGCAACAGTTCTTTATCTACATAGGCAACCTGCTGCGCGGCGACATGGGCGTGTCCTTTACAACGGAACGCGGACGCGCGATAACGGATTTGTTAAGCAGCGCCCTTGTATGGGAGATCGCGCTGCAGCTGCCCGCCATACTTGTGGGCTGGATTTTGGGCAATGTGCTGGGCGCGCTTGCCGCCTATATCCGCAAAGGCTTTGACAAGGTACTGGTGCCGGTTTCCCTGTTCCTGGGCGGCCTGCCTGCCTTTGGCATGGCGATTTCGCTGCTCGTGCTTTTTGCCATAAACCTTAAAATAGCGCCTATATCCGGCGGATACGGGTTTGACCTTGTCCCCGCCTTTACCCCGACCTTTGTCTGGTCTGTTATAACCCATTACCAGCTGCCCTTCTGGTCTATTGTGCTTATCGCCATAGGCGGCCAGGCCATTGGTATGCGCTCCATGAGTATATACGAGCTTAACGCGGACTACGTGAAGTACAGCCGCTTCTTGGGCATTAAAGACAGTAAAATAGTGGGCTACGTCTTCCGCAACGCCATGCTGCCGCAGATTACCGGCCTTGCGCTTTCCATAGGCACGATGATAGGCGGCGCCCTGGTAGCGGAAACAGTGTTCAATTATCCCGGTCTCGGCACAACATTGTACAAGGGGCTGCTGCGGTCCGACTATCCCCTTATCTCCGGCTCTACGCTTATTGTGACTATAATGGTGCTTTTCGCGTCCTTTATTATAGAGATTATATACGGCTTAATTGACCCGCGCGTCAAGGCGAATCAAATGGATTGACGCGGGCGCGGGCGAATTGTGTTCCATATGGGCGAACTATACTCACACACGAAAACATCTTCTAAAAATCTTTCAGTGTTTTCGTGTGTGAGCAACCAACAACCGGCGTGAAAAGCGCATTTCTTTTCGCGCCTTAGTATAACAGAAAAAGGTTCTGCCTGCGTCAAAAACGCTGCGTCGAGCAAGCTCGACCGGGGCCGGGACATCCGGTATCGCACTCTCCGCCCTTAAGAAGGGGTCTGCGTCGAGC
>JAISYE010000111.1 GCA_031297485.1 Clostridiales bacterium | reverse complement strand
GTAAAGAACAACGGATACATTCCCGGCTACAGCGACGACGTGGAGTATACGATGACGTTAGTTGATATCGCAGATATAGACGGAAAAGAGTGCTACGTGTACAGATGCGATACTGAGAGCGGCGGCTTTAGCGCCGGGTTCGCCTTCCCCTACCAAAACGATGGCATCTATATGCAGGGACAAGAGGGGCAATGGGTGTCTCTAACCATCGGTGACGGCGACAATGGTGAAGTGGGGATTGAGTGAGAGGATGTATCGCAATGAAATGCAGATTGGGGGAATAATCCTGACAGTGCTGCTTTGCTGGGCGCTGGCCATCGGTATAAGCGGGATCGCTTACGCTGGCATTTGGAGCGATGAATGGAACAATCTGGTTTACAGCGCCAAAGGTTCAAGACCTGTAAGCTACGACAAGGGCTGATGTGTCCATGAAGCTATGACGCATAAGTTGAAGGGAGAATTGGAGTAATATGGCAGCACTTGTGTTTTGGTTTATCATCGTGCCGATAGCAGCGATTGTGCTGCTTGGCATACTCATCAAGGTCGTCATCCCCTGGCTTTTTTTCAAGGCTACCGGAACGGCGAAAGCTGCGCTCGACAGGAAATTTGAGCGCGACTACCTGACGAATCCCGTCAGCGACCGGAAAGTGCAGCGCAAAATGAGCCTGACCTTTTGGAGCCGCTGGGCGATGCTGGCGTTCGGCGTCCTGATGGTGGCATTTCCGATTGTAAAACTCGTCAGTGAAGGAGAGATACCTCTTGAGGATTTCCTGCCTTATGTAGTAGTGGGGGCGTTGGGAGTCGGCATATTCATACTCGGCATCGTTTCCATGCATCGTACCAAGCAGTTGGCGGCGCTTATTGCCGAGCCGGTAATCCGGGAGGTTTTTGGTGCGGACAGCCAATACGGCGCTTTCGGGCATATCCCGGACGAGTGCATAGCGGAAGCGGGTTTTGTCAAGGAATATGACCGCGTCTATGGCGACGACTTCGTGCGCGGGCATTACCGCGGCATTCCTGTCATGTTTTCCGACGTGCGACTCGTGCGAGTGGACTTGCAATACAATTCCGAGACCAAGAAGACCGTGGAACATGAGAACGAACTGTTCAAAGGCCACTGGCTGGTGGCGGATTTTGACCGCGAGCTGGCGGCGCGTCCGCTGACTGTCATGGAAAGGCATTCCTGGAGCAACCCCATCCAGATGGAAAGCGAAGCCTTCAACAGAAAGTTCAGCGTGTTCTGCGCCGACGAGCACACGGCGTTCTATATTTTAACGCCGCATTTTATGGAACGCTTAATCGCCGTGGACGACGCGGCGGATGGCAAGAGCTATTTCCACTTCGCCAAAAAACGCTTGCAAGTCGCGGTCGAAACCCGGCGTGACCTCTTTGAGGCCAAGATGTTCAAGGCTCCCGACGTGAATGCCATGCGGGAACGCTTCCGTGGTGAGCTTGGCCGCCTGACCGCCGTGCTGGACGAAATGCTGAACCATGAGCGCTTGTTTGGAAGTGGCAAAGATTAAGGGCTTATCCCTAATAAAGCAGAATGGCTTAAATACTGGATTTGCTTAAATGCAGAAATGGCGCAAAATCAGCATTCTTGTCTATTAAGGGATAGGCTCTAAAGCAAATGAACTAACTGTAAAATGAATATTTTAGGGGGTTAGCTATGCAGCTTTGGCAGGCGGCGATACTATTCGCTTTAATAGCGTCGGCAATCTGCGGTATTATCTGTTACATCCGGCACAGAGGAAGAAAGGCCTGGGCAGTAGCCGTAGTCGTCCTTTTGGCGCTGTCGCTAATTGCCATCGCAATATACTGTTTGGCGGCACTGCTTTTGCTCGGCGCTAATAAGTAGCAAAGCGGCGGCAAGCCGCAAGCCGCAAGCGAGCGCTAATTAAACAAGGGAAATAGCCACAGTTGGCTTGAAAAAGATGAAGTCGGCGAAATAAAAGGAGGGAGACAATTTGAAAAGGATTGCTTCATCGCTCATTTTCATAATGGCAATTGTTCTCATGCTCAGCGGCTGTATGCTTTCCAGAAACAGAGGAAGCTTAGTTGAGACACCTCTAACGCTTCGGAACTCAAGTGATTACGAAATAGAGAGTTTCAGCTTTCAATTTATGTGGGATACGCGTATTAAACGGATAACTCCTATGGAATCACTCATTAAAGACGACGGCTCTTTAGAAGACGACACGTCCTTGAAGCCGGGCGAGGAACGGGAGTTTACCTTTCGCTTTGGAACGAACGAGCTTTCGGAGGCGTGGGGCGTGAATATGGGCATTGTCGGGGTGGAGAGCCTTTGCTACTCCAACGGCATAATAACTCTTGATGGTGTGAAAGGCTATGAAATTACTCTTGATGATTTTCCCGACGAGGATGGCAAACTACAGTTCCTGTTCACGGCTTTCATTGACTGAGGCTATGCTGCTGTCAAGCGGAGGCCAGCACACAATCCAATAGGGAGTGGCGGCGGATGTGGAATCCGTCGCCACTTTTTTTGAGGAGTTAACATATTTGAAAAAACACCTTGACAGAACGGGTCTTTACATGTTTCAGCTCGGCATATGTATCCAATACAACGCTGCTGCTGTTTGTCTGACTTTTATAACCCACGCCATTATTTGAGGGCGCGGATTTTTGCTTGTGCCGATTTATGAACTTTTCGTTTTACCTCTGCAGGCAAACTGTTCTTCACGCGGCTTTGCGCCATCCCGCCGCTGACTGTAACTCATACTCACGAGGATAAGAAAGCGCCATACTAAAAGGCGTATTTGAAAATTCCTTAAAACGCGAAATTTTGAATAAAACCGCTGCAATTTCGCGCTGGAATCCAGTTTTCAAACACGTCCTAGTTACGCCCAACGGCAAACCCCAACGTTCGCGGTATAAATATACTGAAGAAGCAGAAGAAGCCGCTTGCTAAACAAAAACAAGCGGCTTACCATTTGCAGTTACTGCCCATTATTCGATATTAATCTTGCACGAGCTAACTTCCCTGACCTTTTTCGGCACGGAAATTTTCAACAGCCCGTCCTCCAGTTTAGCGGAAACCTCCTCCTGCTTTGCGTCAGCCAGATAGATGCTGCGGCGCATAGAGGTATAACGGCGCTCGCGATGGATATAATTTCTCTTTTCTTCTTTTTTACTCTCATCGTGACTGATGGTAATAGTAAGCCTGCCATCTTCCAGGTCGAGAGATATCTCGTTCTTGGATACACCCGGAATTTCCGCCTCAATAATATAGGCGTTCTCTGTTTCCTCCACGTCCACCTTGAATGTGTCGCCGCGCAGGTCACGCCGGGACCAAAACCCGTCGTTAAAGAAGTTGTCGAACATGCTGTAAAAATCATCAATACCTGTGCTAAGCGCGTTAGAGCTTTTTTTGTTGAACGGAATAAGTCCTGCCATGATAAACGTCTCCTTTTTAATTTTTTTAGCCGCATCAGCGGCAATATTTTGTTAGCACTCATCTCTATCGAGTGCTAATATATTTATATCACGTAACTCATTTTATGTCAACAGCAGAATGTTAATTTTTTTTAAATTTTTTGTGAACAAAATTTTAAGGTTTAGCTCTTTAGCCTATGACTTGAAAATTTCTGCAAACTATGTTTAAATATCTGCAAATGAAAAAAGGGGGCACAACAATGGCATATAATTGGAATAACAGCTGGGCCACAGGCAACGCGCTTATAGATTCCCAGCACAAGCAGCTGTTCGAGGCGATAAACGCGCTTTTAGACGCCTGTTCCAAGGGCCTCGCGTCCGAGCAGCTCGACAAAACCCTTAACTTTTTATCCAGCTATACAATTAAACATTTCAGCGACGAGGAGCGCCTGCAGACACAATACGGGTATCCTGACTTCGCGAACCACAAAAAGCTGCATGATAATTTCAAAAAGTTCGTATCAGAGTTAGCGGCGGAGATAAAGGCCGAAGGCCCTACAGTGCCGCTTGTCGCAAAAGTCAATTTCGGCGTGGGGGATTGGCTGGTTCAGCATATTTACACGCAGGACAAGAAAGTGGCGGAGCACATTAAAAACAAGACAGCCGCAAGGTAACACGACGAGGGGGACCGGCGCAGGACATCATTGGGTATAATTCTTGCGCTTCCAGTTCCCCGTCCCTGAGGAGGCACTATATAATGGCGACATATATTTGGAATGACATGTGGACGACAGGTATACCGCTTATGGATTCCCAGCATAAGCAGCTGTTCGATGCGCTTAACGCGCTTTTGGACGCCTGTTCTAACAACCGCGCGTCCGAACAGGTTGATAAGACCCTTAACTTTTTGGCAAATTATACAGTTAAACATTTCGGCGATGAAGAGCGCCTGCAGATACAATATGGGTATCCCGATTTTGCCAGCCACAAAAAACTGCATGATAATTTCAAAAAGTTCGTATCAGAGTTAGCGGCGGAGATAAAGGCCGAAGGCCCTACAGTGCCGCTTATCGCAAAAGTCAATTTCGGCGTGGGGGATTGGCTGATTCAGCACATCTACACCGAGGATAAAAAAATAGCGGAATACATTAAAAGCAAGGCAAAACTAACGTAAAGCGAACAAGGCGGCGCGCACCGGTTAAATTACGGATGCGCGCCGCCTTGTTGTGTGCAGGGGGCGGATGAACACAATTCGCCCCTACAGTTTGCATGTACTTGTTTGTTTGTAAAATTACGTTTGGAAAATATATTCGTTCGCGAGCATATTTGTTCTTACTCTCACGGATTTAACGTAATCCGCCCGTCATTTGCTGTCACAGTCAACCCGCTGAGGCTCTCCACAAAGGAAGCCGCCGCGTATGTCCTGCCGTCGCGCAGTACAACCGGCGCGGGCATGGTAAGCGTTTCACCCTTAAACTCGCACATGTCGCTGTTCACATAGACCGTGTATCCGTCAACTGCAGAGCCGTTACTTACGGTAACCGCCTTCAAGCTGTCGTTCCACAGCACGTCCAAACCCAACGCCTCGGCAACCGCGCGTATTGGAATCATCAGTTCCTGGCCGCTGTTAAACACATCAGCTTGTACATGAAGGCTGGTCCGGACTTCCTCGGACTGTACAGCGGCCCCCGTCTGCGCCCCAACAGGGTCCGGCAGTACAATAACCTTTTCGGGAGTGGTCTGGGCGGGAACGCTGCGTGTGGACGGACCATACACAACAGCCAGGCGCTTGTTGGCAAGGGAGCCGTCATAAGGCTGGCCGTCATGCGTCAGAATTTCAGTGGTATCCGCGATATTCAGCTTCAACCAGCCGTCCGCGCTGACAAGGCTGTCGTCAAACAAGTCCGCCTTAACCGTGCGTCCTTCTTCGCTGACCGCGATAACCGCCGCGAAATACTGTGGCGGATAGATTAGTACCGCGGGGCCTTTGGCGTAATAGAACCCCGTTATTTCAACACCGGAGGCCAGCTCGTCCTCGCCGATAAACACAGTGTCAGGCGTTACCACAAACCGGGTAATCTCGTCGCCCTCTCCTACTATTCCAATGTAACTGCCGCCGGAATTGCCGGTCTCGTCATAGTTTGAAATTTCATTTACTATCCCTGTCTTGGAAAAATACTCCGCCGCCGCTTCCGCGGGCGCCTCCTGCAGAGTCCCCGCGGCTGAAACTCCTTGGGCGCCGGCCAGCACCGCCGTTACAGCCAGTGCCGCAAACTTTTGCTTATTAATCTTTTTCATGCTGCTTCCTCCTGAATTTTAATTTTCCCTTCATTTATCTATACGAAAAATAAAGAAAAAAGTTCCCGCTTGCAAATTTTGTTGAAATGTTGAAATTGAAACTATTGTATCCAAGCGCACAAAATATATACGGCGCACAGGGCCGCAAGGCACTCGCCAATCAATAATTTAACGCGGCCTTAATCATCGCGAGGTAATTATCCTGGGGAATGTACTCCGGCACACTGTTGCCAGTGCCCAAGGCGTACCCGCCGCGGTCTTCGGCACGCTTGAGCATGGCTGTGCAGCGCGCTGTTATCTGTTCTTCCGTGCTGTTTATAATAAAATTAACGTCTATTCCGCCTAAGAGCGCTATACGGCCCTGATACCGCTCGTAAGCCTGTTCTATCGGCTCTATTGTGTCCTCGAAGGAATGTTTGCCGTCAAAACCCACCTTATCAATTATATCATCCATGACCATAGTCAGGTTGCCGCAGGAATGCAACAGAGCGGGCTTATTGTTGGCATGAGCGGTCTCGACAATTTTCTTATGCCACGGAAACACATATTCGCGCATATGTGTCGGCGACAAAAATGTCTGAGTTTTAAAGCCCCAGTCATCATTGGCCATAATCAAGCCGACACTTTCGTATTGAGCCACTATTTCATAATACCGCAACAGCGCGCTTCCTGTTTTGTCGAAAATCGCCTTTGCCAGTTCCGGCTCTTCAAAGAGCATGATGCATAAATTGTCGTAACCTGTCAGCGCTATAACATTCTCCAGCACACCATTCGGCCCCATTGCCATCAGTTTCATGCCGTCCGGCAGAAACGCCCGTATGTTATCCAAACGGGAATAATCATAGCTTTCCGCGTCCGGCCACGGGTAGGCTTCAAATGAAGCTTCGTCCGTAATCACAAAGCCTTCGTTTAGGGAAATTGTACTCTTTCCGTGGTTATCCTGTTTTGTCGAAAAAGCGAAGCTACTCCCTTGGCATGTGGAATAGTCATAACCAGCCGCCGTATATGCTTCCACAACCAATTTCAGGTATTCCAGGTCAGGGTCTTCGCTTCTTGCCGGCAATTCCCGTTCCGCCAGCCGTGTGTACAAGGGATAATTCAAAAACAGCTCGAACAGCGTCGGGCGTTCCGGACGCTGGTTATTAAGCAGTTTGTAGAAATTCTCAATGCAGGGCTTCCTGCTATGCAATTTCATCATAGTTTACACCTCATATGTCCTTACTCATATAGACGGAATCTTCATCTACCTGGTATCCGTTCCTCAGGTAAAAATTATACGCACGTATCGTGCGATGGGTAAGCAGCGTAACGGCAGTTACGCCTCGGGCGCTTAAGAATTTCTCTATTTCAGCCAGCATCCGGGTCCCGCGGCCCTTGCCCTGCTCGCTTCTGCGCACGGCAATTTCCTTTATGTCATATACCTTGGGCGTGAAATAGTCTGATATCACGCCCAAGCACACTCCCGTCACACCGCGTCCATCTTCGGCGCGATACACCAGCCCTAAAAAACAGGGCGTGTTCTCTATGTCAGTAAAGTAACGCGCCGTGGCCTCGCGGGTCATCCAATGGTAATGCCACGGCTCGTTTAAAAACACGTCAAGGAACAAATCCACATATTCATCTAAATCCCCGTGGACATAACTCTCTATCATATTACAGCCCCGCATCCGCGATAATTATATCTACCATGCGCATAACCTCGCCCATAGTCATACTCTCCCGGGGATTAACGCTTATTGCGCCCTCAAAGAAGCCCAATGCGTCCGCCTTTAACAGCGCGGTCTGGTACTGCTGCGACGCTGACGAAATACCGCTCAGGGCAGTTTCCTCCAGCGAGGGGTAGCCCTTAACAGGCCGCTTGGTTTTTAGCTCGTACAGCTTTATTAATGCGTTAATCCCTGTTTCAAGGGAAACATTAGTACCGCTGACCAGTACCTTGGCCTTGCCAAGGGACGCAAAATCCTGTTCGGACATCATGCCGTCCATTGTAACGGCAGGTCTGTTATTGGCAACCGACGAGACAATATTGTTGAACTGGTTCGCGTTTATCGGCTCGCGGGAGTCATACGCGCCCATATCGTCAACATCCAGTTTGGCCCCCACGTTGAAATACGCGCCTAAGGAGGCGTTGTCCGCCGCGCTTACGGCAAGAGGCTTTTCCACCGAGGAAAAATTAGCCGTCTTGTATGTGGCAAGCGTCAACGCGCCATCCACATTGTTGTACTCCGCGCCGGCGCGCTGCCAGCCCGCACTTATTCCGTCCGCTATATAGGCCCCTATATTATTATCCTCCGCGGCGGACCTGCTTTCCAGTTTCATGGCCACTTCCACAGGCTTCGCCAGGCTGTCCAAGGTAATTGTCTTGGAAACTGTCAGCACCTTTACCTGCAATTTCTGCGGCTTGGAGGCGTAAACCTCTCCGTCTTCCAAAACAGGCGTGCCAGTTGCATTAGTCATAAACGCGATATTCACGCTGGCGCCCATGCCATAATCAGGCAGTCCCAGAACTTCGCCCGTGTCCACGCTGCCAGGGGGGAAGGTAAACCTCATGTTATCCGCCAGAACGCTAAGGCTGATTTTACGCTCTGTAAACGCCCGCATAATGGAGTAAGGTATCTGCACCTGCCTGGTGGAAACCGGGCTTGCGGCGTCATACCGGGTTAAGTCCATTTCGTAATTAAATGTCCTGTTTTGCACAAGACGGGATATAAACCGCTGGTCCACCAGGTTGTCATGGCTGCCGTCAGCCGCCACACCGTTGGAACGGAACCTGTAAGTCAGTGTCTCTGAAGCCGGGTCGTAGATTATTTCAAAATCAGTGTTGGGCAGCGGGTACAAGTCCGGGTTCTTGTCGCCGTCGTATTCGTCCTCTGACATGCCTGTAAATATCTTAACCGTCGCGCACCAATCAGATTCCTTCTGCTTAAATTCTCTGGAGCTCTCCGGCAGGTCTACACCCGCTGGAATTTCTATTTCCACATAGTCCACAAAGTCCGGGTTCCTGGACATTTGCAAGACATAATGATAATTTTTGGCAATTCCCTCTCCGTCGGCATCCCGTGTTACCGTATACACCGTTTTGGCGCGGAAGTAATGGGCCGTATTCATATCCAAGGCCCCGAACCTTGCCATGTACGTGGTTATAATACTGGGCGTCGGCAGGTACATCGCGTCGCCTTCCACTGTGGTCTGGGCCGGCGGCTGTTCTTCATCCATCTCGGCATTATTCACGTCGTCAAATATGCGCATCCATTCCACAACAATGTAATCTTCACCTATGGCGCTGTATTCCGTGTCATTCTCCCTGTTGTAAACCTCCAGGCTGTCCCGTGTGGCGGGCCCTAGACCTCGCGGCGGGTCTGGCGCCAGAATATCAAGGGTTTTCATCATAATATAGTTTGACCAATCGGACATATATATGTCCTCGTTCTCCTCATCCGGCACGGACGGGCCTTCTTCTTCCTCGTCCTCTTCGCTGTAGTCCGCGATAGACCTTATCCAAATATAGTAATTCGTATCCGGAAACAGGGAGGGTATTGTATAGTAGATTTTCTCGTCCAGCAGGTTGAAGGTCCAGTTCTCCTGCGCTTCGTCGTCCCAGTCCACCATCAGGCGGGTACCGCCTTCCGGGTAGTCTTCGAAAATTTCAGAATACACCAGCTCGTATTTTAACGCCTTGGACGCCGTCCACCTGACCGTAAGTGTCGTGTCTGTTGCCTCCACAGGCTCCAGCACCGGCACAGTGGGCTTGACGCGAAGTTCGTCCTTGGGGTACAGGGTTGTTTCGGTCACATAATTGGGATACCATGCCATCCATTCGCCGTTGCGCATTACAAAGGGGCGGTAAAAAATCACATAGGATGTATTCGGCTCCAGGTCTTCCACCTCGTATTCAGGATGGCGCTCCGAGCCGCCCGTCGGCTCTATGGGGTCGCCCCAGGCGGCGTCGCTGTTCAGCAGATACCTGCCAAGGTAATCCTCATAGGACTCATAACCGTCCAACATATCCTCATATCGTACCACGTGTATTTTCTGCCGCACGCCGGCCTCTTCGTCGCCGAAGTTTATCACCCTGAGGGGCAGCGCGCGCAGTTGGGCAATAAACTTGCTTATAATGTCTTCGGTAAAACTGCGCGACCGAAGGTCCGCGCGTATATAGCCGCCCATCTCCGAGCCGTCGTTTGGCCCCAGCATGTTTTGACGCACTTTTTCCTGCCGCGCGTCGCCCGTCAAGCTATCAATTCCAATAAACGCCCTGTCATCATCCAGTTCGAACATCGCCACCGCTTCCATGCGGCGCGTATCATCCTCAAATACCACCGTGCCGTCCTCCAGCATATATACTTTGGAATACCACACGTCGTCGCCGTCTAACCCAGTGCCCTGGTAAAATTCCGCCCATATTGTGGACCATTGCACCGTAATAGAATCTTCTGTAACGCCCGCCACATGCAACGGCGGCTTGTTAATCTGGTTGGGCTTGGGAACCACGCCTTCGGTCGGTGGAATATAGTGGGAACCATAGGCTGGTTCGGAATACTCGCCCGTGTTATCCCGTTGGGCGCGTATTTTGTAATAGTAAACTTTGTTCGCCTCTACAGGCATTTTTACAAACCCGCCCTGGGAACTGTCGTATCCCACATATTCCGTCACAGGCATGGTATAGGCTATCTTAGGCACATTATTGTTACTCACGTTTGTGTACGTAAGCTGCGCCAATGTAAACGCAGATACCGACTGGGCAATAGGCGGCCCGAAGTAAACATTGTCGAAATTTGTAGGGTCGTCTGTCACCCATATGTCGTAGGAAACATCCTTATCAACGTACTTGCCGACCTCCTGGTCCACTGTTTCAAGGCTGTTGTAAGGCTCACGGGTAAAGGCTTCCCACACTACGTTCATACGCGGCGGCGGCCCGTCGTCTGTTATTTCCAGAATATTGGGCTTGTACGGGCTGAACGCCGTAAACAGCGGGTCGTACACAGCTACGTTGGAGTACATTATATATAACGCCCGGCCATCGTCTGTGGACCCGCCGGGTTCCGTGCCCGGCGGCGGCTCGTTATGCCCCGGGTCCGCAAAGTAATAGACTTTAATCTGGTAATATTTTTTCTGATAGGTGTTCTTATTATATTCCGCAAGCCAGTAATTAATATATGCGGCGTTAGGGTTATACAGCGCGCCTATGGGTTCCGCGCCGGTAAAATCATCTGTGGTGCTTTCAAATATCTCTACCTTATACAAACTTAACTCGGACACGAGACGGTCCCAATAAAGTTTTATATACTGGGAACCTACAACGTCAACATCCAGGCCCAGCTTGACGGACGCGTTGTTTATCCTGTACTGGTTGGCGAGGGACGTAACGTCGTTAGGGTCCGTATAGGCGACAGCGTAATCCTTTCCGCCGATTTTAATGGTTTTGCTTAAGCGCACGGGCGTCATACTGTCGCCCAGGGGCTCTACCTTTACGGAATAGAACTTGCCTATTTGCAGGGACGGGTCTGAAACAACGTACTGGTTCTTTGTCGGGTCGCCGTTGGGGTGTATGACATCATCCACCGATATGTTTTTTATAACGGAATTGCTGCCGTCCATTGCAATGGGAGCCTTATCGCCGATATTATCGTAGGGCGTCCAATATATGCGCCAGCCTGTAAACGGCGAACGGTCGTTAAACAAAGGGTTATCCCAGGTAACAACCAGTTGGTCGCTGCGGCCTTCGGCCTCGACTTTTATGTTTGTAATGAACAAGCCCCTGTTATTGCCCTGCGCCGGCGGGTCCGCGCCCATGACGTCCCGGGTTTCGTACTCGTAGTACAGTCCGGCGGTGCCTTCTACACGGCGTTGATACCGCACCATGTTATACGGCACGACCTTAAACTCGTATATGCTCTTATCCGCCAAGGGCAGCGAAGAACTGGAGTCCTCGCCCGGATGCGTTATGGTTTCTCCGGGCAGGAATGGTCCGCCTTTTTCAACGTCGGTTATTGTCCAGATGGGCTGCGTGGGGAAACTTTCCCCCAACGAAGCGTTTCTGTAATATATCCTGAACCCCTTCGCAGGACGCACCTGCCCCACTGTACCCGGCTCCAGCGGGTCAATAGGCGTGGTGTTCGGCAAGTCTGGGGGATCATAACCTGTATCAACGGTGCCTGGCAAAATATCATAAACAGGGTCCGGCAGACGCGGCACCTGCCAGGTCAGTTTGGGACTGTAGCTTTGGGGCGGAACAACGTTCATGTACAAATATTCCACAGGATACTGAATTGTGGAAACATACGCGAAAGCAAACTGCGGCGGCACCAGCGCCAGCACAAATACCAGCGCCAGCAGCCCCGCCGCCATTCTGCGGAAAATTTTCTTCAACTAAAGAACCCCCTTGAGACAATAAGTAATACGGGCGAAGTTAAGGAATAAGAAAGGTCAAAACCCTAAAACCTTGGGGCTCTGCCCCAAACCCCGCTGGGGATTTCATCCCCAGACCCCTTCTTAAGGGCGGCGAGTGCAGGCAAACTGTGTTCGCCCGTTTTCAATAAAAGGGGATTGCTTATCTTTTCCTTAAGTCCGCCCCATGCTCGCGGATGAGCGCGGCAGCCCGTTCCCCTGCGGCAGCTCTCAATATTCGCGAGTATAGGTTTAACCCAGCCCTTGGGCAGCGCCGCAAGGGCTGGTATCTATTTTATGTGGTGTTTTTCCTACAGCTGGGCCTTGGCGTCCAGCTTGGCTAAAAGGTCCAAAATTTCCTTAACCTTAATCGGCTGGCGCGGGTCCACATATTTATTATTGAACAAGCCCACTTCAAACGCCGCGCGCACGCTTTGCTTATATCGGTCGTCCAGGCCCTCTATATTGGCCGTGGTGTTATAATTCCTTATTTTAAGGGTTTCGATGTTCGTGTTTGTTTTAGCGGCGTACAGCATTGTAACAAGATGCAGCGCTTCCTGGGTCTGGATAACGCCGCTGGTGCCGCGCGCGGAAACCGTCACGTTCATATTGTTTTTTAGCCACGTGACCGCGTCCGCTCCATTGGGCGCGCCGGCCATACGCGCAACGCTGCTTATTATCATAAAACGCGAAGCCTCGGCCTCCAGGTCGAATTCCCCGTCTTCCCCGAAGAAATCGTCCAGATTGTACTTAACTACAATCTCTATTTTTACGCCCGCCCGTTCCTCGTTTTCTATTCCTGGTATTTCTACCACATGGCCGGAGAACACATAGGTGCCGGGCAGCGTCACCATTATAGCCCAGGAACCGCCGTACTCAATCACATCCTGCTCTATCCACTGCCCCGCGGCCAAGTAAAAGGCCCGTACAGCGGCCAGGGGGTCCGCGTCCTTCGCGACTAAGGTGAAGGGCTTGTCAAGCCGCGCCAATTCTATGGTGCCGGCCATTACCATATTCATCCGCGAAGCCACTGTGTTCATCACCATCATCTGCGCGTCCTTAAGGATGCTGTCCACGTACAGCACAAGCTCCTCGTCCAGGCTGTTGGCCTTAACCCTGCTCTTAAACGCTTCGCGGTAATACTCCGACGTAGCCATTTGATTTATGCTTATCGCAAGGTCCGAATATATTTCCCCGTCCAAGTCCCCGGCTTCCATTACAGAACCCACAAGCTCGAACTTGACTTCCGCCTGCTGTGTCAAACGCTGGTCGCCTTCCACAAACTCGTCCTCTTCAGTCCAGTTTACGGTAATGCGCAGATAATAATCCGCCGCTGTTTCCGCCTTTATTCTGTCCAGCATAACAAGGAGCGCCTCGTTGGTATTAAGGTCTACGGCGTTGGGCGGAATAATTATTTCCATATTGCCGTGCTTTATCACAAAGCCCTTGTTAAATTCCGAAGCCACCGCCAGCGCGGACGCGGGGATATAGTATGTCGCGGAATTCGCCCCTTCGGTGCCCGCCAGTTCCAGCGTGGCGCCCACTGTCTGCCGAAGCAGCGCCTCAAAGTAATTGGGACGGTATACCGCGCCAATGGCGTTTTCTGTGTTGCCGGCCAGCCAATAGGGCTGCTTCAGCAGTTCCTCCAGCAGTTCCTTCAAATGATTAAGCCAGTCCTCTATGGCTTTCTGGTCATCATAATCGCCCTCGTCGTAATCGGTTTTAAAAACCACCACGTTTGAGTACAGCGAACCGTCTCCGCTGCGCAGTTCCACCATGCGCACACGCACGGAATATCCGTTATTGTATTGGAAGCCTGATATTTTATATATAAAGTGAGTAAGCGCCTCGTTGTCCGACACCGGCGAAGCCGCCGCTATCAAACGGCTTACCGGCATAATACCGTGCCCGTTGTTCTCCGCTTCCTTATAATCAAACTCGCCCCATTCGCCGCCGTCAGGTTTAACCTGGTATTCCAAATTATACTCTATTCCCAGCTTTTCCTGCAGGTCCACGTATGGGATATGCGCATCAAAACTTATTACCACTTCTGTCTTGGGGTCATAGCTTATCAGCCGTGATTCCAGCCGCAAATTAATCGGGCCCTCGACTGTCTTGGTTGTTAGCGTGTCGTATGCCCAGCCAGAATAATATACCCCCAGCACTTCGCCTGTAACAGAGTCTTTAAGGGTTTTAACAGTACGCGCGTAGTAAAAATACATCTTGTTCGGCATGAGCGACATATCGTCCAGTAAAATTTGCTCCAGGTCCGGTGTGTAGGCGCTGAAGCGGAGCGCGTCAGCCTCTATGGCAAAGTCCGCGCCGTCAAACTGGAGAATAGGGTATGTCAAATCGCTTAGGGAAAGCTCACCGATTTTAAGCCCCTTAAGCCTGTCTTCCGGGTCTTCAACATTAGGCAGGTAGTATTTATCCCAAAACACTTTAAAGGATGCGTCCCTGTTGTCTAAATCCCCCGCGTCCATCATGGTGCCCTGTATGCGGAGAATCTCGTACTCAATGGTTTCCTCTAAAAGCAAGGGGTCTGCCGTGGGGTTGATAATATTCCAAAAAAGCGTGGCCCTGTCCATTCCGACGCTTTCGTCGTCCACCTGCAGGTTCGGCGCCGGCGGATACCGGTCCTCCCCCGTGGGGATTTCCACATCGCCCTTGGTGATAAAGCCAAACAAACTGGATATGGGGGACGAGCGGCGCACTACAATCTTATCCGTGCTGTCCGGCTGTTCCACCAGGATGTCCATGTATATATAGTATTTCTGGTTTCGGTCCAACCCTGTTATCTCAAGAACATAGGGGTTGCCGGCGTAATAATCGCTGGGCCGCTGCTGTTCCTCCGGGCGGATTAAGCCTATTGTCTTATCATCCACCACATCCCCTATGCTTACTATGCCGAATTTGCGCAACGCCTCGCGCGCGTTGGTGTCCAAGGCGTTAAACACGCCTCCCCAGCCGCCTTGCGGCGCGTCGTAATGGGCGTTAAAATCCTGCACCTTGCTGTCGCCGCGCCTTTTGTCCGTGGCTGTCTGGTAGTCGGCCATAGTTAAGGGATCGTTGGCGTAATCCGAAAATGTATTCCGGAAATAAGCCTCATCCTGTGTAATGTACATATTAACATGTATCTGGGCCTTTGTGGAATCCAAATCCCCGCCAAAGGTCTCTAGATATTCCCATATTTTATCCACCGGCACAATCCACTTTATTGTGGCGCTGTTGTCGCTTATAAGCTCGGTTGTTTGGCCCGTAGTCTGGTCCAGCAGCGTGTGGATGCCGATATTCTGCGGCGGGGGGAAGTCCCCAAGCTGCGAAATATCATCCAGCGTTATGCTCTTAAATTCCGAGGTTCCGGTTGGAGGCTGTTTCGGCATATCGTTTATCATAACAGGCTCCACATTTATAAAGTAAATATTGGGATACTTAAACTGGGTGCCGTTAGGAGACAGGGACAAGTGGCGCGCGTCCATATCCTTAAGTGTAATGGGTTTTGCCGCGGACCCCACCACGTATTGCACTACGCCGTCCTTGGGGTTATCCCACAGCCACAGTTCCGTTTCCCCGGAACCGTCGGAACCCGGTATCTTGTTTCCGTCCGAATCCAAGTAATAGTACTCATACTGCACCTTGCTGGTACTTATCGCCGACCCGCTGCTTATCATGGAATCCGGCGTAAGATGTATTGTGACATGGGCAAAGGTATCGTGTCCCTTGTCTATTTCTAGATTGTCCGGCACCAGCCCTTTATACAGGTCGTACTCTATTTTCAGCTCGCCGGTCGGCGAGGCGTTTATAAGGCGGTCGATATAGGACTGGTTTCCCACCTCCCAGCCCAGGTCCATGGAAAGCAGCCCGCGCGTGCCCCTGTAGTCGTCCTCGTCCGTAAGCGCAAGCTCGTAATCCCAAATGTCGAAGCGCCTGGGAATATCCACCGCCGCCTCGTCGGGTTTGGCCCTGAAGTTTGTTTCCTGCGAATATATATGCACCGCTAGTTTATCCGTGGTCGGGTCCCTGCCGGATTCCGGCTGAAACATCAGCTTAAGCCGCCAGATTTCGTTGGAGGTGCCTTCCGCCATTATGCCCAGCGTTATCCGCGACTTCCCGTCCGTAACCTGGTAGGACAGCGGAGACGCCGTCAGGTCATGTATCGCTCCGGTATCCGAGTTGGTGGTCTGGCCAAACAGCGTATACGTGCCGGGATAATCCTTGTACGGTAAAAAGTCTACCGCGTACTTGTCGTTGCCCAGAGGCACTATTGTGTATTCCAGATAAGTATATATAGCCCACTGCGGAATCTCCGTAGGATACATGTTTATGCCGCCGCGGTTTTGATCCACCTCATTAGGCGTAATGATGTTTCCGTTCGTGTCTCGCTTATAATAAAACACATTCGGCGTAAAGGTCGAAAGGTTAAAAATAGTGCTTGGGTTAAGGTTCGCCACGTCAAACCGCACTACTGTTTTTGTGCCCGTGGTTACGGACTCTAAGTACCTCACGTAATACTTCTCATTGGAAATATAGTCAAATTCCGGATTACTACCCAACTTAGCACTGGTAAGCAATTCCGAAATGGATACCGTGACCTTGTTATCCCCTTCCCTGCCGTCGCGCAGGTCGAGCGTAACGTTCATGTCGTCAGGCGTGTACGCGGAGTCCAAGCCCTGCGGCGGTCCGGTCGTACTGAACTCGTACGTGCCAGCGGCGGTTTGCCAAAATACGCGCGGCACCTCAAACTCGAA
The DNA here is from genome assembly GCA_031297485.1 of Clostridiales bacterium. GTDB lineage: Bacteria > Bacillota > Clostridia > Lachnospirales > JAISYE01 > JAISYE01. The sequence goes on along the minus strand of JAISYE010000111.1, from coordinate 8,782 downwards.
CTCTATGCCGGCCTCCGCGCTGCCGGCCGGATTATGCGGCGGGTTAGGTTCCATCCTGTTTACAAGGCGCTCGTATATCTTTCCCGCGCCGGTGCCCGTACTTGAAGGCACAGGGTCCTGCCGCTCATCTGTCGCGTGGGAATAGGGCGTTACTTTCAAACCGTATTCCCCATAGTCGCTTTCCGGGTCGTATATGGGTATGCCCGTAAAAACCAGCTGAGTATCTAATAGGGTCGGGGTCGGGTTTGCGGCATTTCGGAACAATTGAAACGGATATATATTCCCGCTGGCAATTCCGTCGGTGGCGTACTCGAACATTGGGACCGATTCCCCTGTAGGCGCGCGGCCTATGCTGTATATCATGTGCATCTCCCGCCCGTTAAAGCGGAACGAAAACCCCTGCCCGCTTTTAACCTCAAAGGTGGGCCCCACATAGTTATATGTTATGGCCGAGGACGACGTGGCCGGCCTCAAGGCCGGGTCATGGTCCTCCACCCAATGGTGCGCGTCCTGATGAGGGTAGGACGGGCTTGTTGTGTCAGCTATATCGGTCAATGTATGGTAATCGTCCAGTTTATAATAGCGGTCAAGTGTCTGTACCACGCCGGAACCCGGCAGCGGGGACTGATAGTGATAGACCGTAAGCGAGTCCCTATAATTCTCCGTAGTGTCCATCCACTCATAGTTACCAGTATTGGAATTCCACATATACTCTAAAACTACGTACCTTACCCCTACATATTCGTTCGGTATGTCTTTCGGAGTTTTAACAAACACCTGTATTTTTTTATTTGTATCTATTGGATACTCAAGCATATATGTCTCGTCGGTAGTCGGTACATAGAACCTCACATTCGCCTGATGAACATAATACTGGCCCGTCTGGATGCTGGGCGTGTCAGGCGACGTGCCCGGCCCCCCTTCGTCCATGCGCTGGAACATTTCCACACGCAGCGGCGTATCGTTAATCGCGGCGTAAACCTCCCGCGGCACAAACAGCGGCAGTACAAAACCCGCCAGCATTACGGCGCACATCAGCGCGCTTATCACACGGCATAAAATATTCGCAGACAGCGTTCCGCCCGCCCGCGGCACGGAAAAAATCCTGATAATTTGAAAAGGCTTCATACTTAATATCCTCCCGTTAAACTTTTCTTTTTGAAATTAATGGTCGAGCTTTCTCGACGCTACAAAAACGGTATAAGTATACCTCTTTCTTTTTAAAAAAGAAACAGTATCTTAAAAAATTTTCGAGATAATTTTTGGGTGGGAATTTGCTAAACTTTTAGGAAAATTTACCGTTTGCGGTTGTGAGGGTAAATGTCGTTTGCCTTCACAGCTGGGACGTTATGCGCATAAATAAAGAAGGGACAAGTCTGCTCAAATGAGGTTCTGAAATAGGCAGTATAGTTAATCCGTTTCTTTGTTATTATTCCCCGCAAAAAATTCCGCAAAAAATTAATATGTAGGCTGATGTTTTGTAGTTTGGAACGGTTCAGCCATCTGTCTTCGCGCGTCCGTCCTCGGTCTGATACGGGTCGGTCACTGCCAATCGCCCCAATACGCGTCCGGATTTCATCCTCCATCTCGTGGGCAGGGGGGGGGGTAATCCCCATAAGCGCGAACTTAAGAAAAAAATAACCAGTCCCTTTTCTTAAAAAGACTGTACCTGCATCAAAAAGCGCTGCGTCGAGCAAGCTCGACTATCGCATTCGCCGCCCTTAAGAAGGGGTCTGCGCCGAGCAAGCTCGACTATTGGGGATGAAATCCCCAGCGGAGTTTGGGGCCAACGAACAAACTATCGTTAGGCCCCTAACGGTGAACTGTCCGTTGGCCTTAATCTTTTGACCTTTCCCAAGCCTTAAGTTCGCGCCAATGGGGGTAAGCCCGCGACGCGCTTCCCATATCCAGCCTTTAACGCGCCGCAATCTTGGGTTCAAAATAGTCCTCGGCGAGTATAGCATAAACCGCGCCGTCAATCCACTCCTTGTCTACACGTGCCCAATGCGCCTTAACGTGCAAGGCTTCGCGGCGCATGCCGTTTTTCTCCATTACACGGTATGAGCCATAGTTGACAGCAGCACAGGATGCGACTATACGCCGCAGCCTCAAATCTTTGAATCCGTATCGGATCAGCTCGCCGCCCAGCTCCGTTCCATATCCTTGCTTCCAGTAGTCCTTGTGAATAATCCATCCGAGCTCACCCGTGTCGTTTGCGGAATCCGGATAGATGCCGCAACTGCCTATGACCTTGCCGAATTCTTTTAAGGCTACGGCATAGTCCTTGCCAGCGCTCACCGTTTCCAAGAAACTTCGCGTCTGCCCCTCAGTATTAGGACCCCAAGTCATATAGCGCGTATTCGCGGGATTGCCAGCCCAAGAATGGGCAGCTTCGAAATCGCCAACAGTCAGCGGTCTAAGAATCAACCGTTCTGTTTCAAGCGTGTTTTTATATATCACAGCCATAGCGCATCTCCCGAAACTTTATTTCCAATTCATTAAAGCCTTAATGTGCTTTTTTACGTTCTTCTATGTACATAATTTTATGAAAGCTATCTATATCTGTCAAGGGCAAGAGTAGGCGCAAAAAATTTTGCCATGCCGCTGCCATCCTTTCAGCTTAATACAATCGGGCAAGCCGAAATGCCGGATGAAAATTAAAATTTTTTCTATAAAAAAGACGGCGCATTTTTTTACGCCGCCAAACTGCCGTATCTACAAGATTCATTTCAACACATAGCAAGCAGACTTTGGCCCGCCCACTTTCTCAGAACGTGTTTGAAAACTGAATTCCAGCGCAAAATTGCGGCGATTTTACTCGAAATTCCGCGCTTTAAGGAATTTTCAAACACGCCTTTAATGATAGTTTTGAAGATGCCGCCCTTAATGAGTTCCGGCTCGTCGCCGAACAGAGTTTCGTGTGCTTGTAAAGATTGCGGATACCGTAGCCAAGCTGGCCGGCGCGCCCAAATATCTATCTTCCAAACACATATCCCGTAATCCAAACCGACGCGGCCACACCCGCGAAATTGGCGAGCAGCGCGCCGGAAAGGGTATAGCGCGTCTTTGTGATATTGACGCTCATGAAATAAACGCTCATCGTATAAAAAACCGTTTCCGTGCAGCTCATCATAACAGAGGTAAGGCGCCCGACAAAGGAATCAGGCCCGTAAGTTTTAAAGATATCCAGCAGCAGGCCGGTAGACGCGGAGGAAGAAACAAGGCGCATAAACACAAGGGGGATAACGTCCTCCGGGAAACCGATAAGCTTCGCGGCGGGTGCCAGCAGCCCGGCGAGCAGCGTAAGGGCGCCGGAAGCGCGCAATATCCCCACGGCCACCATAAGCCCGATTATTGTCGGCAGGATGTTCACAACCACGCTCAGTCCATCCTTGGCGCCCTCAATGAAATTTTCGTACACGTTGGTCTTTTTCAAAAAGCCGTGGAGCAAAATAAGCGCGAATGTAACCGGTATAAGCAGGTTGGATATTACGAGCATTATCCTCATTTCCCGCACCGCCCGCCGCCCGTGTTCCGGCCTTCGCGCAGCCTAGCGTACACAACGCCCACTATTGTCGTGATTATTGTGGCGGCAAGCCCCGGGCCAATTATTTCCGACGGGTTCGCCGAACCGTACTGGGCACGGTACGCCAGCACGCTTACAGTTACGATTTGCAGCGAAGACATGTTTATAATCATAAACATGCACATTGGGGCGCTGGCAGTATCCTTGCGCGGGTTAAGCCGCTGCAGTTCCTCCATGGCCTTAAGACCGGCGGGCGTGGCCGCCCAGCCCAGTCCCAGCGCGTTGGCTATTAAATTAGTCGCTATGTAATGCAATGCCTTACTTTTCGCGGGCAGCCCTGGAAACAAAAATCTCAGCAGCGGCGCGAGACGGCGAGACATCCCTGTTATAAGGCCGGATTTTTCCGCCACCTTCATCAGCCCCGTCCACATGGACACCAGACCCAGCATGGCAAGGCAGACTGTCACCGCTTCCTTGGACGAATCCAGCGCCGCGTTAGTCACGTCCGGCATCCGGCCTGTAAACGCCGCCACAAAAATTCCCGCCAATATCATGGCGCACCATAAATAGTTAAGCATACAACCCCCGCCTTGTAGATATCTTCACATTTTATAGAGGCGAACTGTGTTCGTCCGCTGTACAATTATATGTTGGCCTCATGAAAATATGAAAACGAGTTTATACGCACTCTTAAAAGGCAAAAGCGGCCCGCCGGACCCCGCAGGCCTGGCGGGCCGCTTTCACCGCGGCCGGATATTTGCGTCTACACGACTTCCTGCTCCTGCAGGCGTTTCTCGCGCTGTGATGGGAATTTGTGGGTCCGCTCGCCTCCGGACATCTGGCAGGTCCCGCAGAAAACCGCCCCTTCGTCAATAATAATGGACGAGCAGTCCAAGTTGCCCAAAATATTCGCGCTGGCGGCGAGATGTACACTTTGGGAGGTCTTTATATTGCCTTCGACCTTGCCGTAAATTTTAGCGAAATTAGACGTGATATCGCCTTTAACAAGCCCGGGTTCGCCGACAATTAAGTCTCCGTCGATATCAATATTGCCGAAGACTATACCGTCAATACGCACCGAGCCGCAGCCCTTTATATTGCCGCCCTCCAGGCTTATGCCCTCGGCCAGTACAGTGCCCGTACTTTCAAAGTCCGGCTTTTTGGCTTTATTATTAAACATTCTAGCGCCTCCTTTTGCAGGGGCGGACTGTGTCCGCCCCCAACCATTTCTGATTACCATTATACGTTTATTCAGCGCTAAAAAGCAAGAGTAACGCGCCTACAAATCGTGACTATTTTTGCGGCGTGTGTCTATTCAGAGATCAAAACCTTAAGACCTTGGGGCTCTGCCCCAAACCCCTTCTTAAGGGCGTCGAGTGCAGCGTTATTACGCGGGAGGCGCGGGCTCCTACACCCCACTTGCCACGGGGTTCACCGCGAATTGTAGGGGTGAACCGCTTGTTTCCCTGATAAACAGCGGGATTTTATCAAGCGGTGTTTCCACGGCGCAAACCGTCCCGCCTAAAAATGTCTCGCCTGTCCAAGCGTCCTTCCAGCGGACACCAGCCGGAAGATACACATCCCTGACCGCCGTCCGCTCATAAAGAACGGGCGCAACCAATATATCCGGACCGAACATATACGCGTCTTCAATTTCCCACGCGCGCGGGTCATCTGGAAAATCAAAAAACAGCGGGCGCATTACTGGGATGCCTGTTTTGTGAGTCTCTGCCATTATTTGAGTTAAGTAAGGTTTCATCCGCATTCGAATCGCAATGTATTTTTCACAAATTTTTTGGATTTCCGGGCCGTAACTCCAAATTTCATTGTCCGCGCCCGACGCCGGCAAACCGGGCGCCTGCGGTTCCTTGTGAGGCTGCCGGTCGCCATGTACACGCATTACCGGGCAAAAAGCCCCCCACGCGAACCAGCGCGCAAAACACTCCCGAAAGCCGGGATCGCTAGGGTTACCGCCATGAAAGCCTCCGATGTCAGTGGTCCACCAAGGAATTCCCGCAAGGCCCATATTCAGTCCCGCTGCCAATTGTCTGCGCATACTCGCGAAGCTGGAATCAATATCACCTGACCAGACCAGCGCGCCGTACCGCTGGCTGCCCGCCCAAGCGCACCGCAGCAAATTCAGAATGTTCCCCTGCCCTTCCGCAGTCATGCCTTCATAGAAGGCTTTAGCGTACATCAACGGATAGATGTTGCCTATCTGTATAACAGGCCCAATAGAATAACGGTATAAATCGAAGTCATAAACAGTGTACTCCGGTTCCGCTTCGTCCAGCCAAAACGCTCTGACGCCGCAATCATACAAATTTTGTTTGATCTTGCCCCACAGATAGACGCGGGCGTGCGGATTGGTCATGTCGCAATGCATAGTATCAGCCATGAAAGTCATACCAATGCGAGGTCCGCGATCAGCCCGCACGAGAAAGCCTTTTTCCTCCATCTCAGACCAGTTCTCGCTCTGACGCTCAACCGTAGGCCATACCGACACCACCAGCTTGACGCCCATAGCTTCCAATTCGTCCACCATTGCTTTTGGATCGGGCCAATATTTAGGCTCAAATTTCCATTCGCCCTGTTTAGTCCAATGAAAGAAGTCCGCTACTATAACTGATAACGGCACGTTCAGCCGTTTATACTTGCGGGCTACTTCCAGAAGTTCTTCCTGTGACTCATAGCGTAACTTGCACTGCCAAAAACCCATCGCCCAATCCGGCATCATAGGCGCTGTACCCGTGGCAGCGGCGTAATTCCGCAAAATTTCGGCAGGCGTGTCCCCTGCGGTAATCCAATAGTCCAGAAACTTTGTGGAGCGAACAGACCATGTTGTAACATTGCGGGCGAAAGAAACGCGGCCAACCGCCGGGTTGTTCCACAAAAAACCATATCCCAAGCTGGAGACGGCAAACGGGACGCTGGCCTGTGAATTGCGCTGGGCTAATTCCAGCTCACAGCCCTTTATGTTAAGAAAGGGCTGCTGATATTGTCCCATCCCGTATAACCGCTCGTCACGAGACTCAAAACGAACGGTGAGTTCATAGTCTCCGCCCAAAATAGGCTTCCATTCACGCGCGTTTATATTAAGAGGCGAGACGAAACCAGACGACGCGCTTGCTTCCACATTGCCGGCAAAATCCTTAAAGTTTCGAGCGTATTCTTCCAGCAAGATTCCGCCTTGCTGATTGTAAAATGTGAGCTTTCCAGATTTATTTATCTTTGCGGTGATCTTTCCGTTTCTAATCCATCCTGTCTGTCCGTCGGTTTCTGCGGCGCCAGCTGACTGCCCGCCGGGAGATTGAGGCGCCAGCGCCCAATTTTCAACGGGAAATACCGAGGAACATGAAGCCTGCACTCGGAGCGCGTTAGGCCCCCACGCTTCAATGACGACTTTTTCCCCATCGAAGGCGTATACCAATGTATCCTCTTTAATCCGCAACATTAAAAAACCTCCCAACTAATCTTCATTGGACCTGGCAAATACCTCGTTCACCAGGTTCCCGAAAAACAAGTCCGCCACCATTTCGCCCGCGCCCATAACACCGGCAAGGTTATGCAGCATCGCTGGAATAATATCATTTTCGCGTCTGCCGGAGAATTTTCTTAAAAGCGTGGTTTCCTTTACAATATTAAAGTATGGTTCGTACAGCTCCACCAGTATTCCCCCAATCACTATCACCTCGGGGTCGAAAATATTTATAAGCGTGCTAATCGCCAGACCCATCATATGGGCGGCGTCGTTAATTATGGCCACAGCCGTCGGGTCCTTTGCCCCGCCCGCCTTTAGCACCTGGCTTATGGTAATTTCATCCGGGCACCCGGAGTACCTGCCCGCCACAGCCTCGCGGAACTCCCGCAAAATTCTTAAGCCCGACGCTAATGTGTCGAGGCATCCCTTGCCTCCGCAGCTGCACACCGGACCATTAGGGTCCATTATAATATGCCCCAGCTCGCCCGCCATAAAATTAGCGCCCTCGTACAGCCTGCCGTCCACAATAAACCCGCTGCCTATGCCCATGTCCGCGTCCACATAGATCATGCTGGAACGCCCAACCCCCGCGCCGTGCCAGTACTCGCCCATTGTAACGGCGTTCGCGTCCTTGTGCACAAGTACCGGAAGCCCAAGTTTGTCAGATATTATTTTTTTTAAGGGCATATGCCGTAACGCGGTAAAATAAGGCGGGGTAAATATCCGCCCTTCCGCCCTGCTCAACGGGCCCGGCGCGCCTATGCCCACGCCCAGGATACGGGCGCGCGGCACGCCGCTGGCTTCTATAACGGCGTCTAACATATTGATAAACTTATCGGCCAATACAGCCGGGTCATCATCAGTCGCGCACAAATCGCACTCCCTTATGGACAGGACGTTGCTGTGCAAATCCATAACAGCAGCCCGCGTCTTAAGTATATTAATATACAGCCCTACCGTATAGCCGTAATTCTCATCAATTGTATACGTTACCGCCTTTCTGCCCACATGTCCGTCCTGATAGGCGTCCTGCCGCACCAGGCCCAGCGATATCAGTTCCTCCACTATCTTTTGTATCGCCATAAACGTCAGACCGCTGTCCTCTGCCAGCGCTGTCTTGGTTGTATACTTGCTGCGCCTGATATAATTCAATACAGATACACGATTCAAGTTTTTCAACTGCATTTGCTGTCTATTGAGTTCCATTCTTTCATCCTCCTATACGAAATCATAATGCCGACAGCAAACTTTTGCAAGACCTTATCAAATATTTCTTATTTAAGGTGTGTTTGAAAAACTCCTTAAAGCGCGAAATTTCGAATGAAATCGCCGCAATTCGCGCTGAAATTCAGTTTTCAGACACGTCTTGGAAAAGCTTAGAAATGATGAAAATATAAATTGCCCAACTTTTTCGGAAATGCGTTGAAGCATTCGCATTTCCTGTGAAAAAGTTTGGTGTTTATACTCGTGAACGTTAAGATTTGCCACATTGAAATCACCACACTTCACGCCCTTAAGAAGGGGCCTGAGGGCGAAGTCCCCAGCGGGGTTTTGGGGCAGAGCCCCATAAGCGCGAACTTAAAAAAATAAACAATCCTTTTTATCAAAAAGGGCTATACCCACACCAAAAAACGCTGCGCACACCGCCCTTAAGATGGGGTCTGCGTCGAGCAAGCTCGACTATCGGGGGCCAACGAACAAACCATCGTTAGGTCCCCAGCGGGGTTTGGGGCAGAGCCCCAAGGTCTTAAGGTTTTCATGTTTAGCAAATGTAT
>JAISYE010000110.1 GCA_031297485.1 Clostridiales bacterium | reverse complement strand
TCTTAAAATCAAGAGTTTCTTATTATTTTTGAAAAATTTCCGCTAAATTTTTGAACTTCAAAACCTAATTCTTGATTTTTTTCACTTGCCTTTGGTGGACTTTTTGCAGTGGAATCATAATTTACGATACCTCTCCTTTTTTCTTTTTCTTACATTTACATTAAGGCGTATTTGAAAATTCCTTAGAACGCGAAATTTCGAATGAACTCGCTGCAATTTCGCGCTGGAATCCAGTGTTGCCGTTGGTGGACTTTTTGCGGTGGAATCACGAATACATTCGCCAAACATGAAAACCTACAACCTTGAGTCGCCGCCCCTTTGGCGCGAACTTAAGGCTTGGGAAAGGTCAAAAGATTAAAACCTTGGGGCTCTGCCCCAAACCCCGCTGGGGATTTCATCCCCAGACCCCTTCTTAAGGGCGGCGGGTGCAGGCTTTTCAAGGAAGCCTTCGGGCGGATTGCCATCCGCCCCGAAAATCAAAGGCTTGTTTGTTTTTTTCTTAAGTTCGCGCTTATGGGACTTCGGCCCCGATAGTCGAGCTTGCTCGGCGCAGACCCCTTCTTATACGATACTTTTCCCAAATACCCCTGTCTTTAGTTCACGGTTCAGTTCCCGCATCAATTGTCACTCTCCCGTCTCCGGCAACCCTAATTGTTACCGCGCCATTATCAGCGGCATTATATACCCCCAGGGGGTTCCCGTTTAAACACGGCTTCGCATCGGCCTCATCGGTCAGTAATAAACTCAGAGACCCGTATTCGCACAATATTTCCAGACGCGAGTCTGCCAGGGTACAGGTCAGTTCCCAGCTTCCGGTCCGCAACCGGCGCCCGGTCCGCAGCCGGCGCCCGGCTCGCGTCGCGTCCCCTGACTTAAGCCGCACAACCTCTATGCCGCGCCTTTCCGCCTCGGCCAAAAGCACGCCGGTCAGCCCGCCTGTTCCTTCCAGTTCCGGCGGCAGGAAGAGCGCGCCTGTTTTTTTAAGGCGAATAAGCTCCAATATTCCCAGCAGCTGGCTTTCATCCGAACCAAGGACAAAGGCGGCGTCCACATAGGATACCCCAATATAATCCAAGTACGGCACCAATACCTTCGCGCCAGGGCCGCCGCCAGCTTCGCGGCCGCTGCTTCCCGCGCCGAATACAAACACCGCGCCGCTGTCACGTAATACAAAGCAGCTGCCCCGCCCCGCGTCCAGCATGGTAACGCTCGGACACACAAATATCTTTACGCACAGCATATAAATTATAAAGACAGCGCCGCAGACCGCGGGGATTTTCAATTGGGACCGGAAGTTCCGGCTGCGCGCGGCTTCTTTTTTCCCGCTCGCGGCGCAAATAAAAGCTGCCAGCAGAACGCACCACAGTGCCGCGCCCAAGGTTGGCAGACTGCCTGTAAGCAGGGAAGAAAAGGGCAGGGCAACGACCGCTTCGCACACTTTTTCATAGATACTGAATGAAACGAACAGTATCCCCGACAGGAATACAGCCGCGTTAACGCTTAAAAGCCCGACGCAGGCCGTTAAGATGCCCGCGATAACCACCAGGGTAACTGTGGGTATGATAAGCATATTTATGAATACGCTGTAGGGAAGCACGTAATTGAAGTGATGCGCCATTACGGGATAGGTGGCCAAGGTCGCGGCAAAGGACCCGGCGAAATATTTTTTAAAGCGCCTGACCGGAAGCCGTACCAGAGCGCGTTCCACAACAGGCGTAAGCAAAATAAGCCCGAAAACCGCGCTGAAAGAATATTGGAACCCAATATCCCAGGCGTACAGCGGCTCGTATATAAGCAGGCCCGCGCAGGCCACGGCGGTGGAGTTAAGGGTATCGCTTTCCCGGCGCAGCACACCGCCCATAAGCGCCAGGCAGCACATACACGTGGCCCGTACTGTGGCGACTCCGCTACCCGTCAAGGCGCAGTAAAAAATAAGGAAGGCCATTGTCACAAGACCGCTGAACCTTTCGCCACGCAGCGCGGCCAGCAGTTTGTTAAGCCCCATAGCGATAATTGAGATATGCAGCCCTGAGATTGCCAGTATGTGATAAATACCCGCCATCCGGTACAGTTCCTTGACATCATCCCCAAGTCCCGCCCTGTCCCCCAGGAACATGGCCTTTGCGATTCCCGCCTCCTTCTCCGGCAGGCTGGCGTCAAAGACAGCCCCCAACCTGCCGGACAAGGTCCGCAGAATATCCGGCTGTACCGCTCCCCGTTCCAGCACCTTGGCGAACATTTTGTACTGTATTTTTCTGGCTTTATAGTACATAAATTCATCGAAGGCTCCGGGGTTACGCTGGTGTTCCAGCGTCTCCAACCGGCCGGAGATTATCAGCCATTCCCCTTCCAAGGCGCGTTCGCCTGGCTCCAAGTAAACAAATATCCTCGCGGAGTCACGCCACGCGGTGTCCGCGTCCGCGAATCCGGAGGCTTCAAGGGTCAGTCGTGTCCTGCCTGTAGAAGTTGTGCCAATATCCCTGGCCCTGCCCAGGACTCGCAAGTCGCCGCCGCGTTTTTGCGCCTGGCCGGTCAAGCCCGCGTCAGGCGCCAGTCTGAAGCGCACGGAGACAAAACCCGCCAGCGCGAAAAGGAGAAAGACGCACAAAGGCGCGGCGGCCTGACGGCCATATTGCAGCGCCAGTAAGACCGCGGCGAATATAAAGCACAGTAAAAAAAGGACCACTGCCAAGAGCGTGTCCTTTTCATAGTAACCTATAAGAATGCCGCCCAACAGGAAGCAGAGGGCGAAAAGCATCGGTCTCTTCATTTTATTCGCTATCCTCCGGTTCGCCGCGTATCACGGATTCGTCACGGTCTATCTGCTTGCTTAAGTCGAAGATTCCGCTGAAACCCTCCACCACCTTATTATCAATCCAAAACTGGACTTTTTTTACATTACCGAGTTCTGTCAGCGAATTGACTATGGAGTACACGGAAAGCCGCACAATCTCTGGGGAGCCGCTCTGTTTTGAAATGAAGTCGGCGCTGAGGTTGACATAGCAAATGCCCTCGTCTGTCTTAACGCTGATTATTTTCGTTTCCGGCGGGATGACGTTGCTTAAGCCGGATTGGGTCGTACCGGCCAGCAGCTGCTCCATAACGTATTTTTCCCGAGGCTGGTCGGGGTTGACCTGCACCATGCGGCCTTCGGGCGCCAGACGGTTGATTTTAATGTCGGCAAAGTACAGCTTAATGGTTTGGAGGTCAACCTTATCGGGCGAAATAACCGGCGCCAGGTACACGTTGCCGCGTGTAAGCAAGCCGTAGGGGGTGCCGTCGTTTTTTAAAAGCTCCTGGCCTTCCACGTAAATATGCACCGAACGGACGAAATGGAGTTCGGTTAAGGTATAGACCAAGGAGGCTTTAAAGAGCAGTTCGTCCATTGGCTTTAAGGCGTAATAGCCTTCGGTGAATTCCAACAGCAGCTCGTCGCCCTTGATACTCACTTCTTTTATAGAGGTCTCCTCGGGCGCGATTTTTACAAGCGCCTGGGTTTTGGGGCCTTCGTACAGCATATTGAGGACGTCTATGGCAGCCTGGCCGTTATCTCCCGTCTTGATATTACGCGTCTCCGGCTCCAGCTTATTGGTTATGGGGTTGAAAAAATAGACCGGAACCGGCTGCATGTCTGTCAAAACCGTCTCCGGTTTTGCTGAAACCCGAAACACTATTACAGCTGTCAGGCACAGGATTATCACCGGCAGAGCCGCAAGCAGTATTTTATTCTTTAAGAGTTTCTTCAACATAAACATCCCTCCGTTTTATTTAAACTCTTTGACGCTCTTTTTTAAACCTTGCCGTGTTATACTCACACACGAAAACATCTTTGTCGGGCTCCGCCCGACTATCGCTAAAAACCTTTCAGTGTTTTCGTGTGTGAGCAACCAACAACCGGCGCGAAAAATGCATTTCTTTTCGCGCCTTAGGGCGTCTTTGAAAACTTGATTCCAGCGCGAAATTGCAGCGGCTTTACTCGAAATTTCGCGCTCTAAAGAATTTTCAAACACACCTTAGTATAACGTCAGAACATCCTCAATTGTTAAATTTGCCATTTCAATCGCTTCCACATTATTATACACTGGAATACACACGTTCACAACGACATTTTCTGCCTGTACAACAAAAAGAATTCACAGAATTTTAAGCCTAACTGACTTTTTTTGTTATATTCGCGAATGGACACATTTTCTAATAGACGCGGGCACCGGACGTTCCGGCCCCGCCGGATGTTCCGGCCCCGCCTGTAGAGGCGAACTGTGCTCGCCCGCACCCTGCGGCAAATCTTAACGTTCGCGAGTATAGTCGCCCATAAAGAGCCTGGGGTTTGCCGGCCTCAAAATATGAGTCAATCGGTAATATATTCTTTAAAATATATCTCTAAAGCCCTGTCAATAGGTACATTGGAGGCAGCGGTAAGTTTTGTAAGAAAAGCCGCGGGCAACTCTGTTATACCCTTTACAGTGTCTATAGAATACCCTTGTTCCAAAGCCTTCACAGCTGTAGAAATCCGTCCTTCAACTTTTCCTTCAGCTTTTCCTTTCTCTATGCCCCTTTGTTCAATTTCACTTAACAGCATATCCTTACCCTCCTTATATGGATAACCTTCCTCAGCAATATATATGGCGGCTTAAGAGCCATACGCCTGTAATGGGTATTCACGTTTATCTTAGCCCGTAGTGCCAAGGGTTTCACCAGGAGCGCGGAATATATTGTAGGGGTGAGCCAACGGACAAATGTGCGTTAGGTTCTAACGCACATAAAGAGCCTGGGGGTTGCCGGCCTCAAAATATGAGTCAATCGGTAATGTATTCTTTAAAATATATCTCTAAAGCCCTGTCAATAGGTATATTGGAGGCAGCGGTAAGTTTTGTAAGAAAAGCCGCGGGCAACTCTGTTATACCCTTTACAGCGTCTATAGAATACCCTTGCTCCAGAGCCTTCACAGCTGTAGAAATCCGTCCTTCAGCTTTTCCTTTCTCTATGCCCCTTTGTTCAATTTCACTTAACAGCATATCCTTACCCTCCTTATATGGATAACCTTCCTCAGCAATATAATTGTTAACCGCGCTTACTATGTCCGGATCATTTCTCATTTCGCCATATCTTATTTCTAACAATTGAATTAATTCCGGAAAATTTATACTGTGTTTCTTACAAAATTCTTTTAAATGTTTAGATGACGAGCCTATCTTACACGCCAACGCAAAAAATTTTATATCATCTTTAGCGTGTTTGTCCTTCAACATCTCGTCTATCTTATCCAAGTTAAATTCTACAATTCGTAATCCATTGTTATACACTCTATAACAGTTAGAACTCTCATATCTAAAACGAATATCATCTATATAAGAGACAGCCTCGGGATTTTCTAAATTGATGAATATTATGGTTACGGGTCTTAGTTTACTGTATGTTTCACCTTTCTTAAGGCTGTATTTGCTTACCTTTCTGCACCCATAAAATACACAACGATTTTTATGATCTTTAAGATGGTCCCGCTGCGCTTCTACATCATAGATTGCGTAATCGCCTTCTTCCGCCACAATATCCAGGCGTGTGCGCTTGCTTCCCAGAAATTCCTCTCTGGATTCCATCTCAAAGCGAATATTGGATACAGTCACCTTCTTGCCAGCCACCGCTTCTATGAATCTGCCGCATATTGTCTTGTCCCCCATCCATACTTTAAATACTTCATTATATAACGGGAAGAATAATTCGGGATTCACCTCTGCCTTGGAATCCTCGTTTGCGCTGCCAAAGTAATCAGATTCAGATAATTCCAAAAGTACATCGCCCCATTCAAAAATAAAATTTTATAAAATGATACGTCTTCCAAAGATTACTGTCAAGTTCATATCATACATGAATAGTCACAGTTCATTTAGACTTAAACGTTAATAATCTCTCCTCTCCACATTTCTATAATGTAAGCAGAGCAAAATATGATTTTATCGCGGTTCCGGCAGGTTATTGACGGACAGTCAATCCCAAAAAAAAGCAAATGGCGTATGGCGGCTTGGAGAGTCATACGCCTGTAAGTATTCACGTTTATCTGCACAATATCGTAGGGGCGGGGTCTGCCCGCCCTGTTTTCACAGCGTAGCCCGCCCAGAAACTTTATTCTTATTCCCCAAGTACTTCCACAGCCCTGCGCACGTCCACGTCGTTTTCCAGGAAGTACGCGCTGTATTCCTCGTTAAGCACCCGTATCGTTTCCGCGGTCAGGTCCGGGCCGCCGCTTATGCCCCGGTCGTTTTGGAAGCGCTCCACTGCCTGGCGCAGAGCCTCGCTGTAGGCCGCGTCCTTAGGTCCGGGGTCGTAGCCCAGGCTTTTAAGAATTTCCCACAGCTCCGGCGCCCAGCGCGACTCGTCCTGCCCGCCGGCGGCGGCGCTCTCGTCCAAGGGTTCCACAAAGGGCACAACAATGTCCGGTATAACCCCAATGCCGTTTATTTTATCGCCGTTCCGCCGGAAGTATTCCATAGTGGTGAACTTGAACCCGTCCTGCCATTGCAGCGCGTACAAGGTCTGGATAACACCCTTGCCGTAGGATTGCCGCCCTACCACAACCGCCGTGCCGGAATCCTGCATGGCCGAGGCTATTATCTCCGCCGCCGACGCTGTTTCGCCGTCAATAAGCACCGCCATCTTTTCAAATGGCAGCTCCGCCACCTCTGAGTACAGGGTGTGCTTTTCGCCGTACTTATCCAGCATGTGCACAATAGGGCCTTCGGGCACAAGCATCTTGCATATTTCCTCCGCGGCGCCCAGCAGCCCGCCGGGGTTGCCGCGCATATCCAAAATCAACTTGTTCTTCCCTTCATCTTTAAAGCTCGCAATAACCTCCCTGAGTTCCCTTGCCGTTTCCTCTCCCACTACGCTTATATACACATACCCTATTCCTTCGGCGTTCTCCACTGTGGTCAGTTCCTCCACATTCTCCACGTGTATGGAAGGCAGCCTTAATACGGTTTTCTCCAGGGTCAGGCTTAACACTTCGCCCTGGCGCGCAAGTTCCAGCACAATTTCACTGGTCTCCGAGTTGGCGATGAGCGACACCGCGTTGGATACCGCCAGGCCCCGCAAGTCCATCCCGTTTATTTTAAGAATAACGTCGCCCTTCTGTATCCCCCCGCTTTCCGCCGAACTGCCGGGCAGCACGCTCTCCACCTCTATCCCGCCTTCGGCGTTCTCCTGCAGTACCACGCCTATGACCTCTGTGCTGCCGGTAAGCATCTCGTTTAACTGGGTCATTTCATCGTCAGGCATGTACTGGCTGTATTCGTCCAGCAGCCCGGACATGCCCCGCATGGCGGCCTGGTATAAATCCTTTGGCGTAAGGTCGCGGCCCACATATTCCTCCAGCAGTATCTTCATTACATAGTAAATATTTTCGGCCGCCGCGTCCACAACCTGCTGTTCTGCTTCCGGCAGCGCCTTTACCACTGCCGCCCGCGGAAGTACCATGACGGCCGCAAGGGCTACTGCTAACAGCAGCCGCGGCTTTCTCCCCTTTTTCCCAAACATTTCAACGCTCCTTCGCATTATACTCACACACGAAAACATCCGCGTCGGGCTTCGCCCGACTATCGCTAAAAATCTTTCAATGTTTTCGTGTATGAGCAACCAACAACTGGCGCGAAAAATGTATTTCTTTTCGCGCCTTAGGCGTGTTTGAAAATTCCTTAGAACGCGAAATTTCGAATAAAACCGCTGCAATGATAGTCGAGCTTGCTCGACGCTTCGCGCTGGAATCCAGTTTTCAAATACGTCCTAATATTATACTCACACACGAAAACATCTTCGTCGGGCTTCGCCCGACTATCGCTAAAAATCTTTCAGTGTTTTCGTGTGTGAGCAACCAACAACCGGCGTGAAAAGCGCATTTCTTTTCGCGCTTTAGTATAATGAAACGCGTCAATTAGCATAATTCACAATGTGGTCGGTGTAATCCCGCGCCAAGTCCGAACGCATATAGTCGATAAGCCTGTTTAAATACACCGCGCCGTCCGCTTTGGAAAGCGCGTCCGTAGGGTTAACCCTGCCGTCCTCGTCCGTGTCCACCAGCCCGAGATAATTGGCCGCGCTCATTTCCCTGCGCGCCCAGTCCGCTATCTTAAAATCGTCCACAAACGCCGTCATGGGCGTCGGGTCCAGCCCCAGGCCGGTAAGCCCCACAGCGCGTATCATGAGCGTTATGGCCTCCTGCCTGGGAATGGGCGTGTCAATAAAAAAGGTGACATTGTCGCGCCCCAATGTTATGCCATGCTTGTAGGCGGACATTATATAGGGGTACTCCCTTCTGTCCGGCGTAACGTCGGGGAATACCAGCGTGATCACTGCTTCCTTCCTGCGGCTGCTCCGAGTAGTCGCGGCCGCCTCCGGCTGCTCTACCGGCAGTTTAAGCGCCTTTACCAGGGCGGTTACAAACTGCCCGCGAGTCATCGCCTGGCTTGGCTGGAAATATTTTGGCTCGTCCTCCAGCACTTGCATGGCGAACAGTTTCGAGATATCTTCCTCGGCGTAATGGCCGCGCAGAAAGTCCAAATCCGGCGCAATAAGCTGTTCGAACGCGTTAAGGTTTGGTATGTTCGCCTTGCCGTTTACAGGCTCGTCGAAAAATTGGCTGGGCGTTACAAAAACATCGTATTCCAGCCCGCTTTGGTTCTGCATTACTTCCTTGTAGTTGCCCCTGAAACTTATGGCTGCCGGCTCGTTTTGCATGTACTGCATTATCTTATTGACCGACACGCTGGGCCGCACTTGATACTGCATCTGCCAATCGTCGCCGGAAAACACCGTGCAGTCCAGCCGGTGGGTCTCGGTGTTGGACCAGGCGCAATCGTAGCCGTAGAAGGACCCCGCGATTTCCAGTACTGTCCCCAGCCCGGCGTTCGCTTCCGTGCCCTCGCCGATATAAACCGCGCGCATGGACACGTCGCCCCTGTAATAGGATACGCCCGCCGTAATGTCCTCTATTATACTGACGCCGTAATGGGACTGGCGCGTGTCCAGGGCATAGGCGCCGGCTGGCGTGACTATGGTCTCTGTCCAGGAGCGGGGCGTGTAATCGTATATTATTTGGCTGCCTTCCCTGCGCCAGTTTACGGTGTTGACAATTTTACGGTTTATTGCGGCCTGTGCAACGGTTGTTTCGCTGGGCGCCACAGTGTAGGTTACCTCGAAGGTTCCTATATCCTCGTCCTCGGTTACGCCGCCGCTGCGCCTTATGGTCAGCAGTCCCTCCACCTCTGTGGCGGTGCCCGAAAGCATCACTATCTCCTTGTAAAGCATTGTGGTGTCTTCGGCGGTTTTGCTTTTAGCGCCAGCCTGGCTTAACAGAATCTCCGTGGTCTTGGGCAGGCGCGTGCCTTCTGTTATCCCTCCGAAAAAACTCATGTCCCCTATGGCCGCATACACAGGCACACAGTTTAGCGCCAGAAACGCCAGGAAAATCACCGCGCACAGCTGGGGCCAGAGGTTCCGGTTTGTTTTTTTCATAATGTCACTCCTAATTCTCCACTAAGATTATATACCCCGTAACAGCCGCGCCGCCCGCTATGGGATCGGGCAAGGCATCCGTAAGCACACGCACCTGGTCTCCAGGCACCAGGTCAGCAAAATTTACAAGTTTATTGTTTTTTACAATAATAGCCTCTCGCGGCGAAGTTATACGCAGCGTCGGGTTGGCGTAGCTTACGGGCATCCAGCGTCCGTTCTGGTCATTGTAATAGGCCGCGTCGTTTACGCTTAATATTCCGCTTTCCGCCTGATAAACCGTCCCGCGCACAGACTTGTTCGGATATGGCGCGTCAATTACCCGGGCGGCCCGGGCGCCGTCTATAACCACGTTATACGCTTTGTTCGCCACAGAAGTGTCCGTGTAATCTATGAACGTGCCGCTGTCCGCCACGCCTGAGGCGTCCATAAATATTGTGTCGTAATCAACGGTAAACTCACGCTGTACCGGAGAATAGGTCCAAGTATTACCTGTAAGCAGGGAAATAGACTGCACCTTAAAACTCCTGCCCTCGTCAACGCTTAATACCCGTCCGCGCGCGACCATTACCCCCACATTGCCAGGCGCGTCCGTTATGTCAACCACCGCAGCCTTATTGCCGCCGTTAAGGGACACAACCGCGTAGTCCGGCGCCACTATGTCATTGCCGTTTACCAACCGGCCGTAACGCCGCACTATTGTCCCGCTGTCCGTAGCTATTTGTCCGTTGTTGCTGACTATGGTAAAGCTGCCGCTGCCGTCCGCCTGCACAACCATGTCGGCGTCCAGCAGTTCGTCCCGGCCGGAACGGAAGGTCACTTTCTTAACCTTTTCGCCCGCGTAGTTATTTTCCAGCGCGATATACACTTCCCCTTCCGCGCGTTTTAAGAATTTAACCGCGTAATCCAGGTTTATGCGCTCGCCGTCCAGGTAATACTCTATATCCCGCCCGGCTATGCTGTACTGGGCCACGTTTTGATGGTTGGACCAGCCGGTTTTGGCCAAGATCTGCGAATTGCGCACCATCAGCTGGTTTTGTACCGCGTCCAGGCCCGTAAGCTGGCCCTTTATTATAGTGCTTATAAAATGTTCGTCGCCTTCCAGGCTGATCTCCTTTACAGACTCAATTACCTCGCCGGGGGTAATTATCGCCTGGTTAATCAGCAGCCGCGCCCAGTCGCCTATTTGCACGCTGCTGGCGTTAACCGGCCGGCCTGAGCGGGACATGAAAATGCTCTCAGGCACCTCGAACCAGGCTGTTTGGCTGTCCTCGTACTGTACCAGCATGTTGAAATAGCCCTGGTCCGGCGTAAATTCCATTATCTTGCCGTACCGCATCATGTAATTTGTGGCCGCGGATATGGACTCTATATAATCCGTATCCTCGGCGCTGACGCGTATATATACTATGTCACCCGGCTCCAGGGCTGTTATGGAGGTCTCCCGCGGGTCGTATGAGGAAAAATTAGGGAACACCGAGGAAAAATAGCTTACCCCGCTGCCTGAATCATAATATTCTATCTTTTGTACCTGTATATCGCTTTCGTAAAAATTTTTAATAACTTTGTTGGCCTTGTTATCAATAACCTCCAGATAGCCAAGCTCCGGATTGTTCTCCAGCACTATGCCGCGGAACTCCGCCACTATGTTCTGTTCGCCCAGGTAATTTATGGCCACAACGATGTCGTTATTAAGAGTAAGCTCTACTCTGCTGCCCACAGGCGCTCTGCTGGCGTCCCTGCGCAGGCCGTTTAACATTATATAATCAATGGTGCCGTCGGTGCCCTGCATTCCGTCCGCCAAGGTGTAGGAAAAACGCTTCCCTTCCGCGTCTGTAATGGTTATCCGGTTCTCGCCGTCCTCCCACAGGGGCTGCAGTATGCCCTGGACCACCTGCGTCAGCATGGGCGTGAGGGTGACTTGCACATACAGTACCTGCATTGTCAGCGGATTGACAATATACTCCACCTGGTCCCCTTCCGCCAGCGTGTCCAGACCCCCTGTCAGGCTGTCCTTGAACACCACGCAGTCCTTCGAGCCGGACTGGGTCGCTTCGTACCTGAGAATGTCGATGGTGCCCTCCGACGTTCTGATGTAATAATCCCTTGTCAGGCTGGCGCTGCCCGTGGTGCTGGTCTGGGCGTCCTTGTAGCCGCCTACTGTGCCGAATTTCTTTTCGTACCCTCGCAGGGTGTAGTAGGTTGTGTCAAGGTTCCTTAGTATCTGCGCCATTTCCAGCCGGGTCAGAGTGTCCTGGGGGCGGAACAGGCCGTCGGTACCGGTCATTATGCCCAGCCGGAGCATGGTTTCCACGGCCTGGGCTTTATCCAGCGACACCACCGCGAAATCCTCAAACTGGTACATATATTGCTGGGACGCGTCTGAGGTAAAGATGTCCTTGTTAATAATCATCAAGCCCCTGTACAGCCAGTCCGCCATCTGCTCCCGAGTAACGGGGCGCTGACGGAAGGGAACTTGAGTTTCGCCCGGGGCCGGAACATCCGGTGTTTCTTCGCCGGCGCCTTCGTCCGGGGCCGGAACCGCCCCTATGGATTCGTTATACTGTTCCTGCGTTATCAGCTTCTGCTGCAGCGCTATGTTCATGTAGCCTACTGACCACAGCTCGCGAAAGGGCGAGCCTTCGGGCGTTCCGGCCCCGAGGGTTACTGCCGCCTGCCGCGCCTGTTCCTCCATACCCATGGCGCGCTCCACAAACGCTATCGCTTCCTCGTTTGTTACCAGGGACTCCGGACGGTATACTTCACCGAAACCCTTTACCATATTAAGCGCGCCCAGGCGGGCTATACTCTCCAGCGCGGGACCCTGCACGTCGCTGAAGTCCGTATTGCCTATTATTACGCCGGCTTCCGCGCGCCCTGTATACGTGTTGCGCACCGGGTCAAGGAATATAGTCTCGTCGGTCTGCGCGTACACGCTGAGGCACATCTGCGCCGCCAGCGCGCAGGAGAGTATGAGAAGTATCGTCTTCCTCATCATAATAAATTAAACCTCCAAATTTTTTTAGCGTTAGATGGTGAGAGCTCATTATATCACAAATTAGGCATTTGAAAATTAAATTTTAAAGGGTGAAAAAAGAAAAAGAGGGGGGTGGGGTATTATCATCGGCGCGAACGGTAGGGAAGGTCAAAAGATTAAGACCTTGGGGCTCTGCCCCAAACCCCGCTGGGGACTCGTCCCCAGACCCCTTCTTAAGGGCGTGAAGCGCGGCGCTTTTGACGCAGGTACAGCCTTTTTTAAGGACAGTCGAGCTTGCTCGACGTAAAAGGGATTGTTTTTTCTTAAGTTCGCGCTTATTTGGGCGAACATATTGAACAGAACTGAAGCAGGAAAGCAGCACAAGGAATCGGCAGGGTTAAAAGCAAAATTATTGTGGCAAAAGCCTAAGGCGTGTTTGAAAATTCTTTAAAGCGCGAAATTTCTAATGAAACCGCTGCAATGATAGTCGAGCTTGCTCGACGCTTCGTACTGGAATCCAGTTTTCAAACATGCTTTAAGATGAGCTTTAGAGGTCACATGAGTTTTTGCAAAACGCAGAAGCGAGTATATACGCGAGCTCTGCCGATACCGGACATGACCTCGTCGGAGAGGAACCGCG
>JAISYE010000109.1 GCA_031297485.1 Clostridiales bacterium | reverse complement strand
CTAACGTAACATTAATCGGCACAGAAAAAATCGGCTCTGGCCTGGTCACGGTCATGGTACGCGGGGACGTGGGCGCGGTAAAGTCCGCAGTGGAGTCAGGAGCCAACAGCGCCGGACGCTTGGGCGAGCTGGTCGCGACACACGTAATACCGCGTCCCCATTCCGACGTGGAGATGATACTGCCAAAGGTTAAGTAACCTATGGAGCGGCCGGAGATAGAGGTTATCACTAGAATGGTGCTGGAAGCGCTCAGCCGCCGCCCAGCCGGCGGGGCCGGAGCTTCCGGCGGGACCGGAGCTTCCGGCGAAGGACGCGTAGCCGTGCCAGTGGGGGTTTCGGCGCGTCACGCGCATCTTACGCAAGAGCATGTGGAGGCGCTGTTCGGGCCGGGCTACGAGCTAACGCGGAAGCAAGCGCTTATGGGCGGGCAGTTTGCCGCCAATGAGACTGTGACCATTGTGGGCTTGAAATTGCGCGCCATTGAGAATGTGCGCGTGCTGGGTCCTGTAAGAAGCTGTTCGCAGGTGGAAATTTCCGCCACGGACGCCATCCGGCTTGGCGTAGCCGCGCCCCTGCGGGACTCCGGAGATTTGGACGGCTCCGCGCCTATAGCTGTCGTAGGCCCGAAAGGCGCCGTATATCTAAGGGAAGGCTGCATTGTCGCGCGCCGTCATATCCATATGCCGCCGGGCGACGCGACCGCGGCAGGCCTGAAAGACGGCGACATGATCTCAGTAAAAACAGGGAATGGGCGCGGCGCGGTACTGGAGCGCGTAAAAATTCGCGTAAGTGATTCTTTCACGCTGGAGATGCACCTTGACACGGACGAAGCGAATGCCTGCGGTATAAAAACAGGAGACAGCGTATTGATGGAACTGTACAGACGGTGGTGACCTATGCAAATCTGCCAAGTAAAAGGGAGCATTGTCTCCACAAGAAAAGATGAGAAGCTGGTAGGCAGCAAGCTGATGCTTGTAGAGCCCTCTGGCAGCCGAGGCCCGGCTAGCGGTTCCAACAGGATATTTGTGGCTGTGGACATGATTGGCGCGGGCGTAGGGGAAACCGTGCTGGTGGCGCGTGGTTCCGCGGCGCGGAAAGCCTTTGGCCGCAAAGGCGCGCCGGTGGACGCCGCCATTGTGGGAATAGTTGACGAAGGGACGTACAACTTGCCATGAAAATTTTGAAAGACGCGATGCGTGACGCCGGCGTGGCTGGCGCGGGCGGCGCGGGCTTCCCATCATACGCGAAACTGGACGGGCGCGCGAAGACTATTATCCTAAACTGCGCTGAATGCGAGCCGCTTCTTTCGGCACACCGCCTGCTTCTGACGCGTGAGACACGTGCAGTGCTGGAGGGCTTGCGGCTTGTGACAGACGCGCTGTGCGCGGACGCGGTAGTCGCTGTAAAAAAGAGCTATACAAAGACTATCACGGCGCTTCATACTCTACTGGACGCGGAACCAGCATGCGGGTCCCCGCGCCTCGCGCTGCTCCCAGACGTCTACCCAGCCGGGGACGAGGTACTCCTTGCGCTGGACGCGGCGGGCATATCCGTGCCACCGGGCTGCCTGCCCATTGACGCGGGAGCGGTGGTGTTCAACGTGGAGACAATGTACAATATCAGCCGCGCGGCGCAGGGCCTGCCTGTGACGGAAAAATGGGTGACTGTGGCGGGCGCGGTGGAGCGGCCCTTTACCGCCCCCGTGCCTATAGGGATTCCTCTTTCCGCCCTTGTGGCGTCCGCCAATGGGACCTTAGCCCCCAACAGCGCCTATATCGCGGGGGGCCTGATGATGGGTTGCGCCGCCGAGCCGGAAGACCCTGTAACAAAGACGACCAATGCGGTTATTGTACTGCCGGAAGACAACTGGCGGTTCGCGCGGCGGAATACGCCCATCTGGGACCGAAGCCTTCGGTGGGACCGAAACCTTCGGTGGGACCGGAGCCTTCGGTGGGACCGGAGCCTTCGGGACTTAAAGCGCGCGGCGTCCGCCTGCTGTCAGTGCCGGGCCTGTACAGACCTATGCCCTCGGAGGCTGGCCGGCTATCCCATTGAGCCGCACCGGTTCATGCGCGCCGCCGCAATGAAAGACTTGCGTGATACGGCTGTATTTACGGATACATTGTACTGCAGCGGCTGCGGGGTCTGCGAGGTGGTCGCCTGCCCGCAAGGGCTGTCGCCGCGCGCGCTTATCCAGGCGTATAAGAACGGGCTGGCCGAAGCAGGGGTGCGGCCGGAAAAAAAGGCTTGCGGCAATGTGTCCGCCGTGCGCGCGCTGCGGCAGGTAGACGAAACGCGGCTGAAGATACGGCTGGGGCTTGGCGGGTACAGCGGCCTGGCGGATATTGGATACGCGCCCCCCGCGGCCCGGGTCAAGATATTGATGAAGCAGCACATCGGCCTGCCAGCCACCACATGTGTACGGCTTGGACAGCGGTTAGAAAAAGGCGAACAGGTCGGCGCGGCGGCAGAGGGCTTAAGCCTGCCGGCACACGCGTCCATCAGCGGGATTGTGACCGAGGTGGACAAGGACTATGTAATCATTGAAGCTGAAGGGGCGCGGTATGATGAATAAATCCATTGCTGTGGCGGAGTGGAGTACGGTATCTTCCGGCATACAGGCGGCGGACGCTATGGTGAAGGCGGCGGCGGTTGAGATTGTAGAGGCGCAGACTGTCTGTCCGGGCAAGTACCTTGTCATCATCGCTGGTGAACTTAGCGCGGTAACCGCAGCCCTGGCCGCGGCCATACGCTTCGGCGAAACCATGATCAGCAGCTTTGTGCTCGGCAATCCGCACGAAAGCGTACTGCCGGCCATGTACGGCGTCGCGCGGACGGGACCGCTGCGTGCGCTGGGCGTGCTTGAGACTTACGACGCGGCTTCGGCGCTGGCTGCTGCTGATGTTGCCGTTAAAACAGCCGTTGTGGAGCTGATAGAGCTGCGTATAGCAAAGGGCATGTGCGGAAAGTCCTACTTGCTTTTGACAGGTGAAGTGGCGGCTGTGGAAGCGGCCATTGCCGCCGCGCGGGAGCAAACCTCCGGTATGTACCTGGACTCCTGCGTAATAGCCCGGCCCAGCGCGCGGCTGGCACAGTACGTAATGTAAGGCCGCGGAGCGTTTACATAGAGAGAGGAGGGCGGCGTGATGCTGGCGCTGGAACGTCAGAATATAATCCTAGAAAAATTGCGTGAGGAGAAGCGTGTTATTGTGGCGGAACTGAGCCGCCTGTTCGGCGTCTCAGAGGAAACTGTTCGCAGGGATTTGGACAAAATATGCCAGAACGGTGTTGCGGAAAAGATTTACGGCGGCGCGGTTTTAAACGAGAACGCCAATGTTGAATTGCCGTTTAACTTGCGCAAAATGCGCAACGTGCGGGAGAAGCGGCGCATTGCCGCCCTTGCGGCGGACATGGTGTCGGACGGCGAGCACGTTATGCTGGACGCCAGCACCACGGCGGTCTTTGTGGCAAGGGCGCTGAAAAAGAAGAAGGACCTGACGGTGGTAACAAATTCCTTGGAGGTTCTTATTGAACTTGCGGACATGACCGACTGGACAGTTATATCCTCCGGCGGCGCGCTGGCTGGCGGCGCGCCCGCTCTACTGGGTCCCAGCGCCCTTACCTCGCTGGCTGGCTACAACGCGGACAAGCTCATTTTCTCCTGCAAGGGCGTCCACCCTGACAAGGGCATTACGGACAGCAGCGACGCCTTTTCATGCGTGAAGCAGGCCATGATGGCCGCGTCACGCGTGAAAATCTTGGCCGCGGACAGTTCCAAGTTCGACAGGACCGCGTTTTCGAGAATCGCGGACATCTCCGCGGCGGACATTGTCGTCACGGACAGCCCGCCAGGCGGCGCATGGCTGGAAGTCTTTCAAAGCCGCGGTGTCCAGTGCGTGTACCCGGAGGAATAATTTTTGTATCCGGTCACCGAAAACGGCAGGCAGCAGAAAACGAAACTTATGGAAATTTATGTTTCTTCTTGACAAACGCCGATGGACCGCGTTATAATAAAGTTGTTGTGATGGGCAGTCGCCAAGCGGTAAGGCAATGGACTCTGACTCCATCATCCGGGGGTTCAAATCCCTCCTGCCTAGCTGTAAAGCCCAAGAATCAAGGATTCTTGGGCTTTAATTTTTTGAGTTTCGGAAGTTTTCCCACAGCGTTCCCACTCGATGGATTAAACAAGTGGTTTATTTTATCTGCCGCCGCGATTTTTATAGCCGCTGCATTTTGCCGTTAGTTTCCCTTGTCCGCCCTTTCGGAATTTTCGCTTTGCGAAAAGGCGTCTCCGCCGCCAATAGTCGAGCTTGCTCGACGCAACGGACAAATCACCATAGCTTGTTCGTCGGGTTCTCTATTGTTTAATGGGGCTTATGCGAATCTGCTCGGCAGCCATGCCGGTCTTGCGCTTGACGATGTCCTCAATCTGCGCTATTTCGGCGTCCGAGAGGGCCTCCTTATTGACAATTACGTCTACGGTCTCGTCGTCAATACGTACATAAACCTCGTTAAAGCCCTTGGCTTCTATCATGGATTCGGCCGAACTCTCCTTTTCCAAACGCTTTTGAATGTCCAGCAGAGAATCGGCGCATTCCGCGCGGGTGTCCTGGTCCAGTTGAGAATCGTTTATCATGCCCATCAGCAGTTCGCGCTGCTTCGCCCGGGTCTGTTCACGGTCCAGCTTCGCCTGTACAAAGTATGACGAGTCCGAGGAGGTGTTGACAAATACCGCCTCGCCAGGTTCCGCTGTGGATTGCGCGCCAGTATCGCCCGCCGCTTCCGCGTCATCCATAAGTATGGAGACATCATCGCCAAGGGTCAGCGCGTCGTCTATTTCGCCATAATCGGACGAATAGTAGCTTTCGTCGCTTATCAGCGGGCTAAGCTCGCCGTTGTCGTTCAGCATCATCTGCGTTATGCCGCCTTCCTCCGCCTTGCTGTCCGCGTAGTTTAAATACCCCGCTATGGCTATCATTATTACCAGAGCGGTTATAATTACATGATTCCTTTTCAGCACAAACATCCATCTCCCTCCTACTTCATCTTTAAAACCTGCACCTTGTGCACCTCCACGCTAAGCACTGCCTGAGCCGCGCGTATCAGAGCGTCCTTTACTATTATGTCGCCGCCCCCTTTTGCCACTATTATTACACCCTCTACTTTCGGCTCTATCTCTTTTAATATCAGCGGGCTTTCGCCGTTTTTTTCGGATAATATTATTTTCGTGCCGTCCGCGCTTTTGTTGTATTGCTCCCGCCTGCCTGACGCGTCCTCGTCCGTTGTCCGCGTTTCGCTTTCTGTCAGGTTTTCGGCCACCACAATTTCCCTCCCATAGGAAAGCGTTACCATTACCGTCACTTCACCCGCGCCCGCTACCTGGGAAAAGGTCTCCTCAAGGCGCCTTTCCAGCCGTTCCTCATAATTATCTTCCGCGGGAACCGCTATGGCGGACACCGGCCCGGCCTCGTCAACCTCCGCGGCTGGTGGTTGGGACGCGGGTTCCGGCTCCTTAAAAAACACGTTGCCCGCTACCAGCAGCGCTATTCCAATCAGAAACGCCGCCGCTAAGTTCGCTATGTTCTTTTTGTCACCATTTTTGAAAATTTTCCGAAGTTGTTCCATACGCTCATCCTCCGTCTTTCTTTCGTATAATTATATATATATTATCTAAAGACAAATTATAGAATTCGGAAACTATATTTTTAATTTTTTTTATTTCCTCACTCTCTTGTTGGTCAGGGGAATCTCCTGCGGTTCCCCCACTGTCCGGCGGCTCTATTCTGATAAGGGTCCGCGCGGTTTCAACCTTCTCCGTTAGCGTCAGCGCCAGCGCTTCCGGCGCGGCGGTTTCCTCGTTATAGATAAGCCTCGCTTCTTCTACCGTAATTGGCTCTGTTACCAGCAGCGCCGCAATCTGCCGCTTTATTTGCGTTTCCGCCGCTTCCCGTACAAGTTCCTCACGCTGATATTCGTAACTGGCAAGGTCAAAAACGCCAGGCGTCTGGAGAGCCGAAGACCCGCCTGCGCGTTCCGGCGCAAGCCGCGTCTCCAGACCGGCGGTCAGTTCGTCAAGCTCCAGGCCCGTAAGGGTTGCAACAGGCTTTATAACTATGAACACCAAGGCCATGCCCAGCACTATCCGTATATATTTCGCGTAGCGCGACTGCGGCAGCAATATCTCGGCCAAAGTAATAAATATTAGGTACATTCCTATCCCGCGTATGTACTCTGATAACGCTTCCAACAAACCAGCCTACCTTTCTATACCCCGAGCCTACACGCGCCGTATCCTGCATAAGAATGCCTCACTTGACGCGCGAAAGATGGGGTCAAGTGGCGAAGTCCCATAAGCGCGAACTTAAGAAAAAAATAACCAGTCCCTTTTCTTGAAAAGATTGTACCCGCATCAAAAAGCGCTGCGTCGAGCAAGCTTGACTATCGCGCTCGCCGCCCTTAAGAAAGGGTCTGCGTCGAGCAAGCTCGACTATCGGGGATGAAATCCCCAGCGGGGTTTGGGGCCAACGAACAAACCATCGTTAGGCCCCAAGGTTTTAGGGCTTTGACCTTCCCAATTCCTTAAGTTCGCGCCAATGGGGCAGAGTCCCCAAGGTTTTAATCTTTTGACCATTACGCTAAAAGGACATAACCACCAAAGCGGAGATTGTAAACATAACGCAAACCAGCACGCCGGCACCAAGCAGCAGAGCCATGTAGGAACCCGCGGTATCCAGACATTTAACCATGCGCGGGTCGCATATAGGCTGTACCGCTGCTGCGGCAAATTTGTAAATAAGAATCATAGCCAAAGTCTTTAAAACCGGCACGGCA
Source organism: Clostridiales bacterium (assembly GCA_031297485.1). GTDB lineage: Bacteria > Bacillota > Clostridia > Lachnospirales > JAISYE01 > JAISYE01. The sequence goes on along the minus strand of JAISYE010000109.1, from coordinate 3,619 downwards.
CATAGTATTAAAATCCCGATTATAACCGCCAGCATTACACCGCTCTTGGTAACACCAGCCCAGTAAGCCACCAGGTCGGCCGCACCGTTAAGCGCCTGCCCCACAACAGGTACCGCGCCTAGGGCCGCCTTGGCAGCTTTGCCGGCTAACCCGGAGATAAGCGGAGCGGATAGACGCTGCAGTGAAAGCGCGCTTACAAATAAAAACCCCGCCACTTTCAGACCCCATCCGCATACCAGCTTCATAAGCGCGCAAAAACGGTTAAGAATTTCCTTTTCACTTATGCAGTTTACAATTTCCGCCGACGCAGCCAGCATAATAAACGGTGTAAATAAATCCCGCATCGCAAAGCTTATGGCGTTTATGGCAAATACCAGCAGCGGGTGAAATGCGTAGGCCCCTGATACACTGCCCGACATAACAAGCAGACTGACAATAAGCGGAAGCGCCGCTTCCATAACGGCGCAAAGCAGTAGAACCAAGTCCCGTATAGCGCCCGCCGCCACGCTGAAGGACGCGCAAACCAGCATAACCAGCACAATAAAACATACATAAAACCCCAACTCACCCACAGCATGACTCTTGAAGGATTCTGTCATAACCTTTAAAAAAGCGCTGAGTAGCGCAATTATCAGGAGATTGCGCAGCAACGCGTTGCTTTCCCGCAGTCCGCTGAAAAAAATATCGCCCGCCTGTTGCGTAATAGCCTCGGGCGATAACTCCAGTCTGCCGGTTACAGCCCGCTCAGCCAGATCCGCTATGGAAAAGCCGGCTCCAGAGCCGGAAAGCACGCTCTCTACAGGGGAAAAGTCGTAGAGGTCCAATCGTGCGTCCGCCTCAGGGAGTGAAGCGGCATAGACCGCAGCCGGACTTGACAATAAGATTATCCCTGTTAATACCGCTAGCAATGTTTTCACGCGCTACCTCCCTTTCGAAATTTCCACTTCGCGAAAACGGCGCCCGCAGCCAGCGCCTGGCCCGCAGCCAGCGCCTGGCCCGCAGCCAGCGGTCCGTCTTCGCGCCCAACGGACAAATGTCGGGCTTCGCTCCACTATCCCTAAGGGTGAACTGTCTATTGTCCGCCGGGCTCTTTAAGGCATAATCCCCACCAGCAGCTCCAGCAGGGCCAGCATTACAGGCGTGGAAATAACCATGATTAAAATTTTACCCGCCAGCTCAATTTTAGAGGCAATGGCAGACTCGCCCGCATCCGCGCAAATCTGCGCGCCAAATTCCGACAGGTACGCTACTCCGATAATCTTAAACACAATGTCAACATAGGGCGTCTGCGCGCCAAGCTCCAAGGCGAACCTTTCCAGCAGTTTAAGCGCCGCGCCCAGCCTGGGAAGGGCCATGAAAAAAATCAGCACACATCCCGCCAGGCTGATAAGCAGCGCCAGTTCAGGATTGTGCCGCTTAATTATAATCGAGAGTACGGCGGCAATAATGCCGGCGCACACAATTTTGGCAATTTCCATATCGGCTTAAAGTTCAAATAATTCACGCACTGTGGTGAACAAGTCGCTAACGTATTGAATAATCCAAAACAGCACCACTACCAGGCCCGCTAGGGATGTCAGCATCGCCTGGTCGTCCCTGCCCGCCCGTGAAAGTATCTGGTTCAGCACCGCCACCAGTATCCCAACCGCGGCTATTTGAAAAACCACCTGTATATCCATGCCCCATCCCCCTTATATAAAGATTATAACCGCCAGCAGCCCGCTTATCACGCCAAGCCCGCCGAACAGCTTCCGAATTTCATGCCTTCGGCTGTTTAGATATTGCAGTTGACTGTCTATGTACCCGCTCACAATGTCTATATTCCCCAACTGCGCCTTCCTATCCAGTTTGCCCAGCATCTTTCCAAAAGCCGCAAGCTGCTCCAGGTCCTCCCGGTTAAAATATAACTCGTCCGCGTTCCCGCTAAGGCTTGTCTCCCATAATTCCCAGGGCTCCGCGTCTGCGCGCGCTTGTACCAGCGTGCCTCTGAAGTTTTCAAACACATCCGACACCGGCGGCTTGACACGCAGCGCAATACTCCGCGCGGCTTCCGGCAGGGGCGCGCGGGCGAACTCTATTTCAGCCGCCAGAATCGCCAGTGCGCGCTTCATTTCAGATAAATCGCTGAAACGGTAGTTTTGTATATTTCCGTAATACAAGCCGGCAGTAACACAGGCTGCCATAACAATAACCATGCCGATGATTTTTATTGGCATCCTTCTTCCCCCATCAGGCGTTTAAAGCCGCCGTCGTATATTCCGCATACTTCTCCGCGCCCCTTAAGCACAACAAAGCGCTGGAAAATCCTCTCCTTAAACAATGTCCGTAAGGCGGGCTTGTGATAAAGCTCACGCGCGGAGACACCGTGGGCAGTGCAAATTATGGCAACGCCGGCGTTTGCCGCTGCTTCCACCGCAAGCGCGTCACTCTTGCCGCCCAACTCGTCCGCCGCGATAACTTTGGGGCACATACTGCGCAGCAGCATCAGCATTCCTTCCGACTTCGGGCAGGCGTCCAGTACGTCCGCGCGCGGCCCCAAATCGTTCTGGGGCACACCGTCATAACATCCCGCTATTTCCGAACGCTCGTCCGCCACTCCCACGGCTTGTCCCCCCGCGCTTATTTGCCGTATCAGGTCCCGCAGCAGTGTCGTCTTGCCGCACCCAGGCGGTGAAATTATCATGGTGCTGAAAATTTCAGCAGGGTCGGTATTCCTTAGAATATAGGGCATTACAGTGTCCGCGCAGCCTTTTATTTCATGGGCTATCCGAAAATTGACCGCGCTGAAATTTTTTATTGTCTTTACCACAGACGGCGAGGCAAGAGCGCCGCGGCCGGCCGGTAGCGGAAGGTCCGTCACAACCTGCCCGGCCACGCCGGCCCTGTGCCCGCCCGGCAATGTAATAAACCCGCGGCTTATGTCCTCCTCAAAGGCGTACATGGAATATCCGCTTATACGCTCTACGCACTGGCGTATGTCGCGGGCGTCCGCCGCCGCGGCCCGCGCCGCGTCCTCGCAGAGGCCGTCCCGCGCCGCGAAAAATTCCCGGCCGCCCGCCCTTACGGTTATCGGCTGGCCTGCGCGCAGCCGCAATTCTTCCACGGTCTCAAAAAACTCGCCGCTTATTGCGGAGAAAATCAGCCGCAATTCTCCGCCCACGCAGCGCATGATTAAATCTTTAACAGGCATGTCCTCCACCTCCACTATACAATGTATGAGGTCTATGGAATTTTTATTACAGGCTGCGATTAAAACACAAGGTTCGCGAAATCTATACTCGCGAACCTTGTGTTTTACCGCAGGGGACAGTCCGCCATAGACGCGAACTTTAAGGATAGGGGAAGGTCAAAACCTTGGGGCCTAACGATGGTTTGTTCGTTGGCCCCAAACCCCGCTGGGGATTTCATCCCCAGACCCCTTCTTAAGGGCGGCGGGTACAGCGCTTTTTGATGCAGGACGAGCCTTTTCAAGAAAAATAGACGGTTTATTTTTTCCTTAAGTTCGCGCCTATGGGACAGTTCGCCATAGACGCGAACTTTAAGGCTTGGGAAAGGTCAAAACCTTAAAACCTTGGGGCTCCGCTCCAAACCCCGCTGGGGATTTCATCCCCAGACCCCT
>JAISYE010000108.1 GCA_031297485.1 Clostridiales bacterium | reverse complement strand
ATCTCCATAACGTCGGCGGGTATCTTAAACTCATCATCGCTATTCTCGCTTATAGCCCTGGCCGCGGCGTCTAACGGCAGCGTGGCTGAAACGATATTAAATATAGCCTCGCTGGTATTAGCAAGTATTTTTGAGCGCGTTTCAGCGTTCGCTACAACAGGGTTGTCAAATTCGATAACGGTGTACGGAAGGGCGGAAAGAACGTCCCGCCCTTTCCCCAGAGCATTGATCACTTCGAGCATAGCGACATTCTTTAACTGCTACGCGACATCACGGTGAAGGTATTTGATGCTTTCCCACTGTTTTTCCTGCGCCCCTTCCGTAGTATCGCCGGAACTGAAAGCCCCGCGCTCGCTCGACCATAGCAGTTCCTCCGGTATATTCGCCCTCCCCCCCACATCCTGCCGGATAAGCCGCACAAGATTAGGCACTTCCTTGAAATCGCGCTGTATGGCTTTAAGTTCCCCTATCACATCAAGGTCTATTGGGTTATTAACCGACGACTCGCGTACCTTTACCGTGTTTTCGAGGTCGATGTCGTCAAGAATATTGGAACCTTCGGTAGCCAGTATTCCGTCAACATTCATAGACCGCACGACCACCGACATTTGCGCTATCATGGTAGGAATAGCCGACATGACGTTGTAATAGTTATACACGCTCTCAATCCAGCCGGGGATGTCCGAAATTCCCCAGCCAAGGGTCATCAAAACGGCCCAATACCCGTATTGCTGCCCGGTAACGATACGGGAGCACCGTTCGCCTGCAACATGAGCGCCTAAAAACGGGATATAGTAGTATTTGGGGTATAAAAAATCCTGCGCTGTAGGGTTCCAATTCGGTATATGTACGCAATTCCAGCGGTCAAGGACTACTATATGGCTGATACATCCTTTACCGATAATATCATACTTCAATAACGCCTCTATCGGAAGGCCCATCGACAGCGGCGTATCCCGCTTAAACATGGGGAACAGCAGCGCGCCGCCGTACAAAAGGCTTTGGATGATGGAATTTACATTACTATTGGCAAGGCCGTTTTTTACCATGTCGTCACGGATAATATCATGCTGCGCCGGAGATAATTTCGGATTCTTAATTTTCATGCCGTTCAGCAGCGGCGACTTGCCTTTTTTATTAATAATCGTCTCCGGCAATCCTTTCTGGCTGTAAACAGCCGCCGCCTCCTGTGGGCTGATATAGAGGTTCGGCACGATGTAATTGATTGTCGCCGGGTCCTGCCCTTTTACGCCTGCCATAGTCGGTAAATTGGCTATGCTGTCCATGACAGCCCTGGACAGCGGTTTGCTTGTTTTGTAATTATTCAGGATAAGGGGGACCAGTTCCGCGCTGCGCTTCTTAACATCGTCCAGGCTGTCCATCGTTCTGACGTACTGCAGCATCCTCGTTTTCTGCTCGTTCTCTATCCTGGCGTTGATTAGGCTCTGTTTTGATGCCGGAAGGGCTTTGAAGCGATCATTATATTTAATGCGTACAGCCTCGCCGTCAAAGCAGGTCGAGGTGTCCGCTCCGTTAATCATGCGCCATATTTCACGCCAGTACGATACGCCCATAAGCTACCTGCCGCCGCTCTTCGCCTGCCTGCGGAGCAGCGGCCTTACATTCTCTTCAAAATACGCCTTGACCCATCCGTTCTTCTTGAGGACAGTGCTGTACTCCTCATACGCCTCGGACCGCAAATACGCCGGAAGTTCGGGATTCGTTATAACCAGCTTTAACTGCATGGAGCGTCCCTCTTCGCGGCTCTTTTCAGCAGCAAGAACCTTCTCCGACAGGCCGTCCATCCGTTCCGTAAGGCCGTCCATCCGATCACACAACGACTTCACCGCCTCGGACTGCTCTTTCACCCTATTCTTCTGGTACTCATACGACCTGGAAAACAGATATAGCTTCCCATTTTTATCCCGCCGTACACGGGGCAGCAGGCAAAGCGCCGCCGCGGCCAGAAAGACAATGAGCGCCATCACAAACCACGGCGGCAGTGCCTTAACTACCGTACCAAGAAAATCCCACATAACTACCTTCCTTCTGATATATTTTCAGATAACCGCGTCCGGCTCGGCACCGCTCAAGGCGAACTCCGCCGCCTCGATTATTTCGTCTTTCTCCAAAACCGCCAAATCAAGCGGCTCCAGCCGTACCAAAAAGAAGCGTCCTGACCGGTCGTCATACGCGACAATCTTCCCGTCACGTACCGTAAGCTGCTTTATCTTCTTAGGCATACATACCCTCCTTGCGGCCCTGTTAGGCACGCCCGGTAAATCATTCGGTATAATCCACCGCCCAAATTAAAAGTCAAGGGGTTCATCAAAAATATTTTCACAGCCTTTTTCCCCGGTACAGTGCGCTCGGATGTATCTGAATGTACCCGCTGCCAAGGTCTTGGATGGGTTTCTCGCTGTCCTGCCGGAAAGAGGCCCGTTTGTCGATAATGAGTTCCCTGATGCCGCGGAAGGCTTTATCCCTCATGCAAATAAACGAACATACATACCGAAGCCCGTCTATCGCATGTATTGGGCTTGACGGCCCGACCCCCTTTGGCACCTTGTTGTCTTTATCCCGGTGCGCCTGGGCGCAGGCTTCTGCCAAATCCTTAGCGATTTTACAAACCATAAGGCGGCCCGTATAAAAAAGTTTATTTACCAAAAATACTGTATCTTCCACAAGCGGGTTCTTTTTACGATAAATAATTTGTATGCCGTATTTCCGAAGCTCCCGCGCAAACTGCGGAAAGCTGTCTTTTATCGTCACATCCGGTATCCATAAAATACGCTGCGCCGGGAAATCATGCCTGAACACAGACGGCGCATCTTGCGGGCCTGGGAAGTCATAATACTTGACGCAGTAAATTACGCCGCCGCGCACAACATACGCAGACACCCTGTTATGTGCAATAAAACCAGAAATTTATAAAATGCCCCACATCCGTGTGGGGCAAAAAGAGAAAATCTATAAAACGATTGACAAAATAATAAACCTCTTTTATAATAGGTAAACCAAAGGAGAAATGATTATGGAATATTGTATTGCCAAGAGAGAGAATTTAGTAAATATTCTTGAATTGTACAAACAATTAAATCCAACCAATAATGACTTTTCATTAGAAGATGCAAATAGAATATGGGACAAAATTGAGAATGAAAATATAAAATATTTCATTGCCAAAGACAATGATAAAATAATAGGGTCGTGCTATATAATAATAATTCCAAATTTAACATTCAATGGAAAATCAATAGGATATATAGAAAATGTAATAACGGATGAAAAATATAGGAGAAAAGGAATAGGAAAAAAGATAATGGAAATGGCAATAAATTACGCGAAAGAAGAAAATTGTTATAAAGTAGTATTACAAAGCGGAATAAAAAGGACAACAGCTCATAAATTTTATGAGGCAATAGGATTTAACGCGGGAACAAAAAAGGCATTTGAATTAAGATTTTAAATAAAAGAACGGGACGGAAATTACAAACAAAATAAAAGAATAGAAGTGGATAAAGAAACAAATAAATAACCCGCCCGCCGTCCGTGGCGGGCGGTTACGTAGCTGGTTTTACTGCACATAACAGGCCTGTATGCGCTTCGGGCCTAAAGGCCCTCGGGGTTCCGTGTGGCTAGGTCATTGCGCTACGCTCCATTCCCACGCCACACTCCACCCACATTTTGCCAGCCCTGGTCTTTGCTGCGCAA
>JAISYE010000107.1 GCA_031297485.1 Clostridiales bacterium | reverse complement strand
ATTGTACAATGTTTGAATACGGTTCGACAAAAACAACCGCGCCGCCTCGTCATTATCCGAGTTCTGCGCCGCCGCCCGTACTGCGAAATTTGCGAAAACCGCCGCAAAAGAAAGCAGGATTGACACTGCCGAGCATATAGGCCTTAAATATTGCCGCATTTATCTTGCCTCCTTTAAAAATTATGAAACGCTGTTTTATATTCGCTAATAGTGAGATTCGCCTGGCGGGCGCGGGCGGACTTAGAGAATGAGAAGGTCTTAGTGTTTTGTATCTGCAAAAGAACGCCTCCCCCACCGCCCTTAAGAAGGGGTCTGCGTCGAGCAAGCTCGACTATCGGGGGCCAACGAACAAACCATCGTTAGGCCCCCAGCGGGGTTTGGGGCCAACGAACAAAACATCGTTAGGCCCCAAGGTCTTAGTGTTTTGTATCCCGCAAAAGAACGCCGCCCCCACCGCCCTTAAGAAGGGGTCTGGGGGCGAAGTCCCCAGCGGGGTTTGGGGCCAACGAACAAACCATCGTTAGGCCCCAAGGTCTTAATCTTTTGACCTTTCCCTTTCCCTATCCTTAAACCCGCGCCCATGGACCAGCCTAGCGGTGAAGTTCCAGTTCACCGCCCGGAGCCGTGTAAAATACCGTTAGTCAAAACCAAAGCCTGTTCCAGTTCGTATATAAGAACGCAGTCCGAAACAGCGGAGAGCGCCGCCTTCCGGTCGGCGCTGAGAGGCAGCCGCGCCAGTTCGTTGAGAATGGCGTCCGCCGCGCAGACGTCCTCGGCTTCCAGCGCCGCCTTAAGCCGTCTCAGCACGGCGCCGTCCTCTGCCGCCGGCGCTGTCCGCTGCCCTTCGGAGTTTTCAGGGGGCAGCGCGGCGCGAATCCTCGCCGCCAGTGCCTCCAGCGCTTCCTTAAACCCCCCCAGTACCTCGCTTATTGCGGCCAAGTCCCCTCGTATACCCGCTTCCTCCAGCATCGCCGCTTCCTTGGCGGCCCAGTCCGCTCCAATACTGGCGGAGGCGCTTTTAAGGGCGTGCACGTGTGTGACAAATAGTAATAGGTCCTCCGGCACGGCTTCCAAGAATTCCAGCCGAGCGTCCACATCCTTGCAGAATAGCCGCAGCACTTCCTTGTAATTCTCCTCCAAGCCCCCGGTCATGGCCAACCCGCGGCATACGTCTAAACCCTCAATCTCAAGCCGGAAATTCGGCAGGCCTGCGACCCCCTGTTCAGGCTGCGCCTTCTCCTGTTTGTCCCGCGGTATCCACTTCTCCATGATTTCATTCAGCTTGCTTGTTTCTATAGGCTTGGAGAGATAATCGCTGAACCCCTTCGTCAGAAACATCTCCTTCATGCCTACCACCGCGTTGGCTGTCAGGGCTATAATAGGAACTTCCCTGAAATAACCGCCTTCAAAAGCCCGGATAGCCGCCGCTGCCTCCACGCCGTCCATTTCCGGCATCATGTGGTCCATAAAGATAATGTCGTAGCGGTTCTCCCGAGCCAGCCGGACCGCCTCCGCCCCGCCAGGGCAAGTGTCAACCCGCGTCCTGTAAGGCGCCAGAAGCCCTTCCGCCACTTTCAGATTTGTGGCGTTGTCATCCACCACAAGCACCCTGGCGCTCGGCGCCGTTACGCGCGGGGCGCTGCGCTCCGCCCGGGCGGAAGCCTTCCCGCTAATTTCGCCCATAGGCGTGAAATCCGCGCATTGCTGCGTTATCACAGCCGTAAATACCGAACCTTTGCCGTATTCGCTCTCCACAGTCACGTCGCCGCCCATTATCCGGCAAAGATTCCGGGTAATCGCCAGACCTAGGCCAGTTCCTTCTATACCCATGTTATGCGCTTGGTCGATGCGTACAAAATTCCCGAAAAGCTTAGCCATGTCCTCGCCCTTAATGCCTACACCACTGTCCGCAACCGCGAAAACGAGCCTTACCGCGGTTTCGTTAATAGGCTCGCAGGCAGCCGTAAATTTAATAAACCCTTCCCGCGTGTACTTTACCGCGTTGGATAGAATATTCACCAAAATCTGCCGTATCCTGGTTACGTCGCCTGTCATAACCGCCGGAATGTCCGGATCTATTTCCGTTATCAGGTCAACCGGCTTATCCTCCATGCGTATGCGGATTATGTTAAGCGCGTCATTCAGCAGCGAGGCCGTTTCATAGGGCATAAGGCTCAATTCCAAGCTGCCCGCCTCAATTTTGGAAAAATCCAGTATGTCGTTTATAATGGCCAGCAGGTTTTTCCCCGCGCTCTTTATTTCCTCAATGTATTCCCGCCCCTTCCCGTCCGCGCTGCCTTCCGGGCTGCCGTATTCCCTTGCCAGCAGTTCGCTCATGCCCACAATGGCGTTCATTGGCGTGCGTATTTCGTGGGACATTCGCGCCAGAAAATCGCTCTTGGCTCTGTTGGCTCGGTCGGCTGAAAGTTTCGCCTCCATAATCGGCGTAATGTCGCTGAGGTCGAAAAACCGCCTGTTTATACCATCCGACATCTTATCGGAAATGATTTTAAAATACCTTGTTTCGCCATTCACAACCAAGGCCTTCGTATCCCCAAAATACCCGTCGCTCGCCAAAATCTCGCTTACCATGAGCTTCATGTCCATTTCCGGGAAAATATCTATAATAGGCCGGCCGGCCGCCAGCTCGTAATCCTCAATATTCGACAGCGCGGCTAGGGGCCTGCTGATATACTCCACACGGTTAAGAGCGTCCGTAATCGCCATCAGGTTCGGCGTGGCCGCCATCAGCCCGTTAAAAGAATCCATGGCTTTTGCCGAGCGGCTGTCCTTTTCCGTGGAAAAACGAGATAGCATAAGGAAAAATATAGACGCGTACACAACCAGAATCCAAACTATCATTATGTCCTTAATATCCGCCCCTTGGCCTAACAGCGGGATTCCCGCCGCAATTGCCGCCAGGGTTGATATGTGCGACAATATAACAAACCACCGGAACATCTTATAATTGTTATAGACCGCCCCAATACCGCATATGACAAAGTATGTAAAAAAATAGTAGGAGGTCCCGCCCAGCACTATGGTCCCTATAGTGTACATAACAAATATAACAGCCGGAATAACGAAGGCCAGGTGCGAGGTGTTCTTTATATTCAGCATAAAAGCGGTCATTATTCCTATTGTACCCAGGCAGGCGGCAAGGAGCACGGCTGCGTGGAAATAGCGTTCCGAAGCCACATATTCCGGCAGACGCACAAGAATAAAGGACATCATGCTGAATATACCAAATAGGTTGGCGGCCTGATAATAGTCCGCGTTAACGCCGCCGGTTTTTCGTTTGTTAATACGCCTTATTACAGGAATGGCGAATATAACCAAGGCCGCGCATATAGCCACGGAAACAAGGGTCTTGACATAATCCGTGTCCTTATGGCTGGAAAGGTTGATAAATATAAGGATCAGCATGCTGCATAGGGCGACTGAAACCGCCATTCCCAAGTATCCAGAATCCGTTTTGTTTTTATTATTCATCCAGCAAGGCCCGCCTTTCATATTCCGCGTGATTTGCGGCCGCAATCCTTACAGCCGCCGGGATAATCCGAATCTTTATATTGGTGTCAAAAAATATTTCGCCGTCCAGCTGCAGCACCATCGGCTTTTCCGAGCGGACGGTTATTACTTTCGCGCGCTTATATATGATATAGTCAGGGAACTCGCGGTAGTTGCCGTAAATATACCTTGTGCCCATACGTATAATTTGGAGCCGGCTGGCGCTTTTAAAAAGCAGCACATCCAAAAGCCCGTCGTCAGGAGCGGCGCATATGGCCGCGCATTTGTCGCCCCCGTAGCAGGGCCCGTTAGCTATGTTAATGGTGGTGTAGCCGCCGCTGAAATCCTCGCCGTCCAAGGAAACAGCGTACTGCTGCCCTGTGCTGGAATGGCTTGTGACGAAAAGAACGCCGCCCAGCCAAAACATGAAACTGTACATAAATCTGCCTAATCCCCACGGCAGTTTGTCCCAAATATGTTTGTAGCGGGTATTAAGCTCCGTGGCCTTATGGACGGTATATGCCTCCATACCGATAGTGCAGGTGTTTAAAGCGTAATTGTTCCCGCAGTCTATAATATCCGTGGGGACCACTGGCGCCGCGGCCTGCGCCGCGATGTCACGGAAGCGCGAAAAGTCCTCGCCAAAGGCCCGCACAAAATCATTGCTGCGTCCATAGGGTACTATGGCGAGTTCCGTATTTTCCAGCCCCGCGATGCCGTTAAGACAGTCGAATAATATCCCGTCGCCCCCAACCGCGTATACCCTCACCGTAGACTGCCGCTGCCGCGCGTATTGCCGGATGGTTCTGATGGCGTCTCTGGGAAAGCGCGAAATATGAACGCTATATTGCTCCTCCGACGCGTCTGACGTGCCCCCCGCGAAATAATCTTTTATCCGGGCAATCAGCGCGTCCATATCCGCCTGCCGGGAAAAAGAGATAGGATTGACTATAAAGAGATGAAACCTGGCGGTCTCGTTTTTCATCGCATAACCCTCCCTTAAGCGTGTTTGAAGATTCCTTAAGCGTGTTTGAAAATTCCTTAAAGCGCGGAATTTCCAGTGAAACCGCCGCAATGATAGTCGAGCTTGCTCGCCGTGTCAAGCAAACCCGACTATCGGAATCCGGTTTTCAAACATATCCTAAAATATTGTCAATTATACTTACCGCTTTGTTCAGTTCGTACATAAGCACAAAGTCCGAAACAGCGGAAATGGCGGCTTTCCGGACGGTATTAAGGGGCAGCGCCGCCAGTTCGTTCAGGATACTGTCCGCCGCGTCCAGGTCCTCGGCTTCCAGCGCGGCCTTAAGGCGCAGCAGCCCGGCGGCGTCCTCTGACGCGGGCGCTGTCTGCTGCCCCTCGGAGGTTTCAGCGGGCAGCGCGCCGCGAATCCGCGCCACCAGCGACCGCAGTTCCTCCCTGAAGGAGGCCAGCCCCCCGCTGATTGCGGTCAGGTCACCCCGAAGGCCGGCGGCCTCCAAACGCTCCGCTTCCTTGGCAATCCAGCCGGCGCCGATACTGGCGGAGGCGCTTTTAAGGGCGTGGGCGTGGGTAACAAACAGCGCGGGGTCCTCTGGCGCGGTATTCAAAGCCTCCAGCCGCGCGCGGGCGTCCTTGCAGAACAGGCGCAGCGCTTCCTTGTAACGCGCCGCCGAGCCGTCCGCCATGGCCAGCCCGAAGGAGGTGTCCAGGCCCTCAATCTCGAACAATGGCTGCGGCGCGGCGGTTTTCTGTTCCGGCTTCGCCTTTTCCTGTTTGCTGCGTGGTATCCACTTTTCTATGATTTCGTTCAGTTTGCCTGTTTCAATGGGCTTGGAGAGATAATCGCTGAAGCCTTTCGACAGGAACATCTCCCGCATACCCACAACCGCGTTGGCTGTCAGCGCGATAATGGGGACATCCCTGAAATAATCGCCCTCAAAGGCCCGGATAGCCGCCGCTGCCTCCAGGCCGTCCATTTCCGGCATCATATGGTCCATAAAAATGATGTCGTAGCGGGCTGACTCCGCGAGCCGCACGGCTTCCGCCCCGCTTAAACAGGTGTCGACCCGCAGTTTGTAGGGCGCCAGCAGCCCTTCGGCCACTTTAAGGTTTGTGGCGTTGTCGTCCACAATAAGCGCCAAGGCGTTTGGCGCCGTAACCCGCGCTGCGCTGCGTTCCTCCCGCTCGAAGGCTTTCCCCGAGATTACGCCCATAGGCGTAAAATTCTCGCAATCCTGCGCTATTGTGGCTGTAAATACCGAGCCCTTGCCGTATTCGCTTGTTACGGAGACGTCGCCGCCCATAGCCCTGCACAAACTGCGGGTAATGGTAAGCCCAAGGCCCGTGCCTTCGATACCCGCGTTGCCCGGCTGGTCGATACGGACGAAATTTCTAAAGAGTTTATCCATATCCTCGGCCTTGATGCCAACGCCGCTGTCGGAAACCGCGAAGGTCAGCCGCGCCGCTGTTGCCCCAACCTGTTTGAAAGAAGCCGCGAATCTGATAAAACCTTCGCGGGTGTATTTAACGGCGTTGGAGAGAATATTCAGCAAAATCTGCCGTACTCTTGTTTCGTCGCCTGTCACAAAGGCCGGTATATTCGGGTCTATATCCGTTATCAGCTCAATGGGTTTATCGCCCAGACGGATACGGATTATATTAAGGGTATCGTTTAAAAGGGAGGCCATTCCATAAGGGGCAGGGGTAAATTCCAGGCTGCCGGCCTCGATTTTGGAAAAGTCCAATATATCGTTAATAATGGAGAGCAGGTTTTCACCAGCCTGTTTTATTTCCGCGATATATTCCAGACCTTCCGCTTTGCCGTATTCCCGGGACGCCAGCCCGCTCATGCCGATAATGGCGTTCATTGGCGTGCGTATTTCGTGAGACATACGCGCCAGGAACGCGCTTTTGGCGCGGTTTGCCTGTTCTGCCTGGACCTTGGCCGCTTCCATGCCCGCGATTAATTCCCTGCGTTCGGTTTCGTCCTTGACCATGAAGATGGCGCAAATAAGCTCGTCGTATTTATCGTAGATGTATGTAATGTCTATATGGCAGAAGGCTTCGCGGTTCGCGGCCGGCACGTCGTAATAATCCAGGGTGTTTCCCGCGCGTTTTACTGAAAAGGGCTGGAATTTCCCGTTAAACTGGAACAGGCTGCGGACATGGGCGGAGATAATCTCCTTTTTGCTTTTGCCGAAAAAATCCAGGGCGCTGTTATTTGCCAGCAGCACATTGCCGTGCTGGGACAGGAACAGGAAGGGTGTTTTGACGGACGAGCAGACATATTCGGCTACATTAACCGCGTTAATAGCGTCTGCGTTATAGCGTTTGGAAAAATTATAGAGCATATACAGTCCGAAAAAAGCCACAAGGCATCCCGGGCCATAAGAAAAAGGGTCAAAAAAGCGCAGCAGCAGGAAAAATATCCAGACGCACAGGTACAGGGAAAAGCTAAGCGCCTGGGTTTTATCTCTTTTAAATATGGCGGCGCGGTAGGCGTTTATGAGTATAAATATTACCATAACAGGGCCGGCCGCGTTAAAGGCTATATAAAGGCGGAGGGGAGCGCCCCACGCAAGCGTGTAGGACATTGCGCCCGACTCTGTGGCGCGGACGTCAAGGAACCGCGCCGAAAGAAGCAGGGCGCAGGCGGCGATACCCAGCGCGAAGAGGCATGCCGTAATGCCTGCGGAGAAGCGCGAACGCATATTCATCACATTAATAAAATACCACGCCATACAAAAGAACACCATACTTATTGCGGCTTCGGCCAAATAAATGCCGAAGCTGCCGGTTTCATTCAAGAAGCCGCTGAAATACAGCATCACGCCAAAGTCCCAGACGCCTGCCGTAAAAGCCAAAGGAAAGAAGTTCCAGCCTTTACGGGCGGAGCCTGTCCCCACCCGCAGGGAATAGATTCCTAGGGCAAACGCTCCTATACTGCACACGCACGCTATCACGCCTAACAAAAACATCTCGTCGTCCTCCGTAAATTTTCATACTTGTATAGATTAGGAACAAGAAAGGTCAAAAGGTTAAGGCCTTCGGGAAGGTCAAAAGATTAAGACCTTGGGAAAGGTCAAAAGATTAAGACCTTGGGGCTCTGCCCCAAACCCCGCTGGGGACTTCATCCCCAGACCCCTTCTTAAGTGCGGCGAGTGCGGCGCTTTTTGATGCCGATAGAGGCTTTTTTAAGAAAAGGGACTGGTTATTTTTTCTTAAGTTTGCGCTTATGGGGCGCTGTACCAAACCCTGCTGGGGACTTCATCCCACAGGCGCGAACTTAAGGCTTGGGGAAGGTCAAAAGGTTAAGGCCTTGGGGAAGGTCAAAAGATTAAGACCTTGGGGACTAACGATGGTTTGTTCGTTGGCACCAAACCCCGCTGGGGACTTCATCCCCAGACCCCTTCTTAAGTGCGGCGGGTGCGGTGTTTTTTTGTAGGGGCGGACTGTGGGTGCCTGTTTTTTACCGCAAATTTCAGCGTTCGCGGGGATAAAAGTGGTCCGTCGCCTGTTCGAACACGTCCGCCAGCACAGGGTCAAAATGAGCGCCGCG
>JAISYE010000106.1 GCA_031297485.1 Clostridiales bacterium | reverse complement strand
GCCCGGCGGGGGGGGGGGTTTGGGGGCTGCGCCCCCAAATCGGGTAGGAGGGGGTGGCTAACCCCCGTCCTCCCACATCACCGTGCATACCGTCCGGTACACGGCGGTTCGGTCAAACGACTGAGTGAATATCTTCATGTACCTTGAGTAGTGGACACTAAGGGCTTATCCCTGAATAAAGTAGAATGGCTTAAATACTGGATTTGCTAAAATACAGAAATGGCGCAAAATCAGTATTCTTGCCTATTAAGGGATAGGCTCTAAGCACTCCTAACCTCTGCTTTCGAGTTCCTCTCTATCCTCAGTTAGGCAGTCCCTTCCGGGCAGGCAGCTTTCAAACATGACCTGCTATCTTGGTAACTCTCAGTTATTTTCCGTCGCAGCCCTTCCCTCGCCCATCCTTATCGGTAGGGTTCAATCAGTACTATGGCCCGAACTGACTTCTGGCGTTCAGCCATACATTACTGCATGGGTTACCGTTTTAGAAACTTCACTCCGTATCACGGCGTACCGCCAGACCTCCCCGGGTAAGAACAACAACCTTCATCCCATGTAACCGCCACATTTACTGTAAAGGGTTCGGGCAGTACAGCAAAGCCGAGACCTCGTAACCCTGCCTTTGGACTTTGCTTTGTCTTGCAAGCTCGTCCGCCCTTAGCCAGCCTCTAATATGATTTCTGTACGTCGGTTCGGGATTTTGCCTTCAGCTTCATTCAGATTTCGCCTCACGACGAACACCCTTGCTGTTCGGCTAACAGTTCCTACCGCTAAGTCTGTAGTGGACTTTCACCACCAAGTTGTTGCCCATGCCGGGGCCCACAAGATTAAAACCTTGGGGCTCCGCCCCAAGGTTTTAGTCTTAATCTTTTAACCTTTGATAAACACTACGAGGCCGGGCGTAACCGCGCCTTGTTATTTTGGCGGACCCCTGCTATACTTCGAACGGTTAGATTTTTCACGCCCGCGCCGCGCAGTTTGAGAAACGCGGGCGTGAACTTTGCGGCCGTTCCGCAGTCATTATATACTCACACACAAAAACATCTTCGTCAGGCTTCGCCCGACTATCGCTAAAAATCTTTCAGTGTTTTCGTGTGTGAGCAACCAACAACCGGCGTGAAAAGTGCGTTTCTTTTCGCGCCTTAGTATAACTCGAAGGGTGATTTGCTATGAGAAGTTTTATTATCAACGAGCCGCGGCATGGCTGTCTTGAGGAAATCCCGGCCCCTGTCCCGGCCGAGGGCGAAGTGCTTGTGGAAGTCCGCGCGGCCGGGCTGTGCGGTACGGATATACACATTTACAACGGGGAATATTTTGGCGGGTACCCGCGTATACCCGGCCACGAGTTTTCCGGCGTGGTTGCCGCCCTGGGGCCGAAGGCCTCGAAATTTCCCGTTGGCGCCCGTGTCAGCGCTGACCCGAATATTTTTTGCGAGTCCTGCGGCGCGTGTAAGGCAAACCGTCAAAATTTCTGCGCTGAAATGGAAGCCGTAGGCGTAACGCGTCACGGCGCCTTTGCCCAGTTCCTTACCGTGCCGGAACGCTGTGTGTTTGATATTGGGGACATGCCCTTTTCAGAGGCCGCCCTGTTAGAACCCCTGTCCTGCGTGGTCTACGGTCAGGAGCAGACCGGCGTCCCCTTAGGCTGCGACGCCCTTATCTTTGGCGCCGGGCCTATAGGACTGCTTCATGCCCAACTGGCGGCGGTAAACGGAGCCGCTTCCGTTACGGTGGTGGATTTATACGAGCATAAGCTCGCCCTGGCCCGTGAGCTTGGGGTAAGCCGCGCATACCTTGCGGCGGAGTTTGCGGGAATGAAGCAGAAGGGCTACAGCCTTGTAATTGACTGCACTGGGGTTCCCGCGGTTGTGGAAAACGCCGTGCGCTATGTGGCGGACGCCGGCACGCTGCTGATGTTTGGCGTATGTCCGCAGGGCGGCGCGATTAAAGTAGACCCTTACGAAGTGTTCAGAAGGGAACTGCGGCTGATGGGAACCTTCGCGCTGAAGAAGGTATTCGGCAAGGCTCTGGCTTTAGCGAAAAGCGGCAAAATAAAACTGGACCGCTTGATAGACAAGCCCCTTGCCTTGGAAGAGGCGCCGGAGTTTTTTAAAAACATTTCCCGGGCAGGCAACAGTGGAATGAAGGCGCTGTTTTACCCCAACCAGGGCAGCGCAAACAACTAGGGGGACATAGGATATGGGTTTGCTGGAATTATTACTTATAGCGGTAGGGCTTTCGATGGACGCGTTTGCCGTTGCGGTATGCAAGGGCCTTTCCATACGCGGGGCTATTCTTAAGCCTGCCCTTACGGTCGGGTTTTACTTCGGCGCATCTCAGGCGCTGATGCCCTTGGCCGGCTACTTTGCCGGCACATGGTTTGCCGAATACATTACAGCCTTTGACCACTGGGCCGCCTTCGTAATATTGACCATTATCGGCGCTAAAATGCTGAAAGACTCCTTTGACGGACAGGTCAGCGTCACGGACGCTTCGCTTGCTTTTAAGGTTATGCTGCCCCTTACTGTTGCCACGAGTATTGACGCGCTGGCTGTGGGAATTACATTCGCGTTTTTTAATGTGCATATTGTTCCGGCCGTGACCTTTATCGGCTTTGTCACCTTTGCGCTTTCCGCCGCGGGTGTCGCCGCCGGCCGCGCGGCCGGCGCACGGCTTAGGTCCAAGGCTGAGTTGCTGGGCGGAATAATTTTGATACTGATTGGTATTAAAATTTTAGTGGAACACACGTTTTAGGACATGTTTGAAAACCAGATTCCGATAGCCTAACTTGCCCGGCGCAGCGCGAAATTGCAGCGGTTTTATTCGAAATTCCGCGCTTTAAGGAGTTTTCAAACACGCCTTAGGAGATAACACAGAAACTGTCCGTTGGTCTTAGGTTTTGAACTTTCATAAACATTGACACATGGCCTCTAAGCATATATAATCTGCCTTAAAAAGAAAGGATGTTTTTTATGGCGGAAGAAACCACACGGACTAAACTGGTAGCATCAATTACCGATATGGAAAAGGATTTCGCCCAGTGGTACACGGATGTGGTGATAAAGGCCGAACTGGCGGATTACTCCTCGGCGCGCGGCTGTATAATATACCGGCCCTATGGCATGGCCATATGGGAACTTATTCAAAACGAATTTAACGCGCGTTTTAAGCAAACGGGACACGAAAATGTGTACATGCCGCTGCTGATACCTGAGAGCTTGCTGCAAAAGGAAAAAGACCACGTAAAGGGCTTTGCGCCGGAAGTGGCCTGGGTAACTCACGGCGGCATGGAAAAACTGACGGAGCGGTTCTGCATACGGCCCACCTCGGAAACTCTGTTTTGCGACCATTACGCGAACATCATACAATCCTACAGGGACCTGCCGAAACTTTACAACCAGTGGTGTTCGGTGGTGCGCTGGGAAAAGACTACGCGGCCGTTTTTGCGCGGGCTGGAATTTATGTGGCAGGAAGGCCACACGGCCCACGCCACGGCGGAAGAAGCGCAGGCGGAGACCCTTGGGATACTTGACATATACGCGGACGTTTGCGCGGAAATGCTGGCTGTGCCGGTGATAAAGGGCCAAAAGACGGAAAGCGATAAATTCGCGGGGGCAGAGGCTACCTATTGCATAGAGAGCCTTATGCACGACGGCCAGTCGCTGCAGTCCGGCACCACCCATAACTTTGGGGACGGCTTCGCGCGGGCCTTTGGCATACAATACACGGACAGAAACAACAAACTGCGGTACGCCCATCAAACATCCTGGGGGGTTTCCACGCGGCTTATAGGCGCTGTTATAATGGTGCACGGGGACAACAGCGGGCTTGTGCTGCCGCCGCGCGTAGCGCCTGTGCAGGTTGTGGTGATTCCCGTGGCCCAGCACAAGGCGGGCGTGCTGGAACTGGCGCGGGAAGTCACGGACGCGCTGTCTAAAAAATTCAGGGTTAAGTTAGATGATTCGGACAAAAACCCGGGCTGGAAGTTCAGCGAATACGAGATGAAGGGCGTTCCGGTCAGGCTGGAAATAGGTCCCAGAGATATTGAGAACGGTGTTGTTCAGTTAGCGCGGCGGGATACCGGCGCGAAAACGGCGGCGCCAATCGGCGGGGCAAGCGCCAGTGTGGAGAACCTGCTGGAGGACATTCAGCGCGGCATGTACGCCAAGGCACTCGCCCATCTTGAGGCGCACACATATTCCGCCCTTGATATGGCGGAAATTGGGCGGGTTATTAACGAAACGCCGGGGTTTATAAAGGCCATGTGGTGCGGCGGCGCGGAATGTGAGGACACCGTTAAGAAGCGGACCGGCGTCACTTCCCGCTGTATTCCCTTTGAACAGGAGGCTTTAAGCGGCAAGTGCGTCTGCTGCGGAAAAAAAGCTGAAAAACTTGTTTATTGGGGCAGGGCCTATTGACAAGCGGGTAAAAGATGTGTATAATAAATCTTGCTTGTTTGGGGAAGGTTGGGAAGGTTAAAAACAAAAGCTGACCTTTAGCTTGGTTTTGATTTTTTGACCTTGCCGGTTGTTTGCATGTCGAGCTGCGCTCGACTATCGGCGCGCGGGTGTGGCGGAACTGGTAGACGCGTAAGATTCAGGTTCTTATGTTCGTAAGGATGTGCAGGTTCAAGTCCTGTCACCCGCATACGCAAACACGCAGCATAACAAGACAGTGCCTTGGTACGGTACGGCGTCAGTGTTTTTAGCGGGGAAAGTGTCCTGCGGAATTGGTTACAGGCAGTTGTGGCGGAATTGGTATACGCGTTAGACTAAGGATCTAATGGGAGCAGTCCCGTGCAGGTTCAAGTCCTGTCAACTGCAGTCAACGGCGCAATCTTGAACCCGCCGACGGAACTATACTTCTTTAAGAAGGTAGTAGCCATAGTGGTTAAGATTGTGAAAAAGTAAATGAAAAAGCCCTACATCCGGGGATTAAACTGGGGCGGGGCTTTTTTTATTAACGGTGGTGTTTTTTTAATTAATAGCGTATAATAATAAAATGAAGAAATATAAATGGCACTGGATGGGGTGTAGATTATGGCAAATTCAAGTGAACGCAAGCAAGCTCTTGTTGGCTGGTTTTACAACAACGCCGGCTTCTCTACTAATATACGACTCCAGAAATTTCTATTTTTTTATGAATGTTTCTCAAAAATAGATGGTGATACCTATGAATTGGAAGACTTAAAAGGTTATAAAAACGGGCCGGTATTCAGCGGAGTTTTCGGGGATATCAAGCATGATGA
>JAISYE010000105.1 GCA_031297485.1 Clostridiales bacterium | reverse complement strand
TAAAGGCTCAACATGGACCACGCCGCAAAAACTTCTTTTTCACACAATTATGCATTTTATTCATGTCCATTCGTGGTTTTACTTTTTAGTCACGTGTTCGTCGAGTAAGCTCGACTATTATTAAAAACCACGAATGAACACAAATAAACACGAATATACAAAGTTTAAAATATTCACATAAATGAATAAATATTACTTTTTGCAGTAAAGTCTAACTATTCTTTCGGCAGGGTAACAATAAACCGGCTGCCGCTGTTCAGCCGGCTTTGCACCGTGACGGTGCCTCCGTGGGCGGAAACCGCGGACTTTGCAATGGCCAAGCCGATGCCCGCGCCGCCGGATGCTCCGGTCCCGCCGGTATCGCGGTTGCGCGATTTGTCCGCGCGGTACAGGCGCTCAAAGATAAAGGGCTGTTCCTCCTCGGGAATACCGGTGCCGTTGTCCTCCACAATTAAGATGCTCTCCCGCTCCGTATCCCGTACGCTGACCTTGACATGGCCGCCTTTAGGGGTATATTTTACAGCGTTTGAAATCAAGTTCGCGATTACCCCGCTTATTTTGTCCTTGTCAAGGTTGAGGGGGGATTCATCGCCCGCAATGGTAAGCGTTAAGTCCTTATTCGCCAGTTCGCCCGCAAAATTGCCGCATACAGTCCTGGCAAGCTCCATCAGGCATACGGGCGTCTTCTCAAGCACGAGGTTGTCGCTCTCCGATTCTTCGAGACGCGCCAAGTCCGCGGCCATTTTACCCAGGCGCATTGTTTCCTCATAGCAGCTTTGCAGCCGTTCGGGGGTCGGCGCCCATATCCCCTCGATCATGATTTCAAGGTGCGAACCCAAGGACGCGATAGGCGTGCGAAGCTCGTGCGCCACGTCGGCGGTAAGCTGTTTGCGCAGCTGTTTCTGCTTTTCCAGCGCTTCCGAGAGGTTATTAATCGCCGAGGTTAAATGGTCCAGCTCCTTTGTCTTTGTCTGCCCCTCAAAACGCAGCGCGTAATTTCCCACGGATATTTGCGTGGCTATTTCCACTGTTTTTGTGATTGGGTGCGCAATGCGCCGCGCCAGAACCCAGCCGATTACAAAGGAGATAAGCAGCGAAAATACCCCGATTAACAGCAGTATCACATTCAGGGCGTTTAAAAAAGAAAAATCGCTTTCAGTCAAAAAAAAAGGGCCATAGTATTTTATGGCTACGGTTCCTATTGTCCTGCTGCCTTGCTGAAGGGGATATTCCGCGGACACAAACGCCCCTGTGTTTCCCGCTTGGTCCATTCTCCAAGAAATTTCCTCCATAAGCTGCCGGCACTGCTCCATATCATGGTTTTCCGCGTCCCACACAACGTCGCTTTCCCTGTCCCGCACCTTGATTATATAACCGTCGTGCAGCGCGTACATGCCGATGGTGTAAACAGTGTCATGGTTCCAGGTTCGCGTAAGCTCGTTGTATTGCAGGCTTATGTTATCCACTATATATGATGTTTTCTTCTCCTGCTGCTCCATCACATACTTTTCAAACCGCCGGTTTATAAACAGGTTGGAGAGCAAACTGATCAGCGCGACCATAACCAGCGCCACAAGCATAATAGTCAGGGACAGCTGCGCGCGAAGGCTTCTCATTTACTCACCCCCAAATTTATATCCCAAGCCGTGAATAGTCAGTACATAGACCGGGCTGCCGGGGTCGTCCTCAATTTTACGCCGCAAGTTCTTAACGTGCACGTCAACAGTGCGGTCGTACCCGTCAAACTCGTCCCCCAGCGCGATGTTAATCAGCTCGCCGCGTGTAAAGACCTTGCCGGGGTACTTTACCAGGGCGGCGAGTATTCTTGTCTCGTTGGGCGTCAGGCTGACGGGAACGCCTTTTTTCTGAAACAGGTTTTTTTCGAAGTCCACAATTAAATCGCCATTGTGGAATGAGTTCCTGACTGTCAAGGGCACAAGGTCGTTTTCAGTGCGGCGCAGCACGGTTAAAACACGGGCGTGCAACTCCTTAAGGCTGAAAGGCTTGGTCATATAATCATCCGCGCCGATGTTAAGCCCTTGCAGCAAATCGCGTTCCTCCGCCTTGGCAGTCAGCATAATAACCGGCGCCCGCGACTTTTTGCGGATTTTGCGGCAGATTTCCTCGCCCGTTATATCGGGAAGCATTAGGTCCAGTATTATCAGCGAGATATTTTCACGTCCGAAAATTTCCAGGGCCTGCTTCCCGTTTGCCGCGCCGAAAACTTTGAAGCCCTTGCTGTCAAGATACGACACCACAGCCTCTAAAATTTTCGGCTCGTCGTCTACCGCCATGATATTCTTAATTGCGCAGGACATCATAAACAACAACTTTCATTCCAAATCAAAGGCTTTTAAAAACTTGTCCACTTCCGCCGGTTTGCCGTCAATGTCCACAGGTACTTTCGAGAAGGCCCAGCCGTCCACCGCGCCGGGGTCGGCGCCCGCCGCGATAAAAGGCGCGGGGTCCAGAACGTACACAATATCCTTGTCGTTTGCGGACATATCCTTTGCCCATTCGAACATATTCCCGCCGCCCAGGTCAATGTTGTAATGGTCCAGGGCCGTGTGATAGCCTATACGGTCTCTCTGGTTTTCCACGATTTTTTTGAACACGCTTATAGGCGTGGCAGGTTCCGACGCTGTGTCCGAAAGACCGGCCTTTATTTCAAACACGCCGTCCGCAATTTCCAATGGGAATTGCGAAGGGTCAAGCCCCGCCGCAAGGAAGGGTTCCGCATCTACTAGAAGGGCCGCGTCGAAATCCGGTCCGGAATCTTCGTCCCGCGCTATTACAAGGCTCACGGCCCCGTCAGGCGCGTCCAGACTCCAGGACGGCGAGCCCGCGCTGTTTGCCGCGGGCGGCAAGGCGGCCAGGACCTCCTCAAAGGAACGCTCCGCGTCCCTTCCTACCACATCAAGGCGCATACAGGCCGATACAAGAATCAGCGCCGCCGGCAGCACGCTTTTTTTAATTCCGCGCTTCATTATACAGCCCCCGCTTCCTGGCCTACGGCCTTAAATCTTTTTAAACGCAGCGCGTTTGTAAGTACGGATACAGAGCTTAGGCTCATGGCGGCAGCGGCGAATATAGGGTTCAGCAGCGGCCCGCCCAGGAGGTACAGCAGTCCGGCCGCTATAGGAATGCCGACGACATTGTAGCCAAAGGCCCAAAACAGGTTTTGCTTGATATTGCGGATGGTGCGCTTGCTGAGATTAATAGCGGTTGGAACATCCCGCAAGTCGCTCCGCATAAGGACAATATCCGCGGATTCCATTGCCACGTCCGTGCCGGAGCCAATGGCCACCCCTATATCGGCCTGGACCAGCGCGGGCGCATCGTTGATGCCGTCTCCTACCATGGCGACGCGGCGCCCTTCGCCCTGCAGTTTCTTAACCTCGTTGGACTTGTCCTGCGGCAGTACCTCCGCCAGCACGCGGTCAATACCCACTTGCCGCGCTATGGCCGCGGCGGTCTTTTGGTTGTCGCCCGTAATCATGGCCACGTCAATGCCCATTTTATGCAGGCTCTCAATGGCCGACCTGCTGCTCTGTTTCACTACGTCCGCCACCGCTATAATGCCGGCAGCTTTACCGTCAACCGCCACGTACATTGGCGTCTTGCCTTCCTCCGCCAGTTTGTCGGACGCTTCCGCAAGGCCGGCCAGGGAAACGCCGCGCGCGTCCATCAGCTTCCGGTTCCCGGCCAATACAGCCTTACCGGCGATATCCGCCTCAATACCGCGTCCTGTAAGGGACTCGAAGTTTTCCACAGGAAGCAGTTCCATGCCCCTGTCCTGAGCGCCAAGCACAATCGCCTGGCCCAGCGGATGTTCCGAGGCTTTTTCCGCAGAGGCGGCAAGCAGCAGGAGCGCATCCTGGGGATAGCCCGCGGCGGGCAGGATGTCCGTAACAGCCGGCTTGCCCTCGGTGATAGTGCCTGTTTTGTCGAAAACAATGATGTTGACCTTATGGGCGGTTTCCAGCGCCTCGCCGCCCTTGATGAGTATGCCGTTTTCCGCGCCCTTGCCTGTCCCAACCATAATGGCTGTAGGCGTCGCCAGCCCCAGGGCGCAGGGGCAGGCAATGACCAGCACGGAAATGAAGATGGTCAGCGCGAACTCAATATTGCCGCCGCCAAAGGCAAACCACAGAACCCCCGCGGCAATGGCCACGGCGCACACAATGGGGACAAACCAGCCAGACACAATATCCGCCAGCTGCGCGATAGGCGCTTTGGAACCCTGGGCGTCCTCCACGAGCTTAATAATCTGCGCCAGCGCCGTGTCGCCGCCGATTTTATCAGCGCGGAACCGCATGGTTCCCGTAGTGTTAAGCGTGGCGGCGTACACCGCGTCGCCCGCTTTCTTATCCACAGGCATACTCTCGCCTGTGAGCATGGATTCGTCTATGGCGGTATGGCCTTCCAGCACCGTGCCATCCACCGGGATTTTCGCGCCTGGCTTTACAACTATAATATCACCGATTTCCACCTCGTCAATGGGTATTTCCGTTTCCTCCCCATTCTGAATGACAAAGGCGGTCTTTGGCGCAAGCCCCATCAGTTTCTTGATAGCCTCGCTGGTTCTGCCCTTTGACACTGCCTCCAGCGACTTGCCCAGCAGGATAAGCGTTATAATTACGCCGGCTGTCTCAAAATAGAGGGATTCCACAGCGGCAAAGGCGCCCGCGGCTATCTGCAGGACATTCCATAGGCTGTAAAGGACGGCCGCGGTGGTGCCCAGGGCAATAAGGCTGTCCATATTTGGGCTGCGCTGAACAAGCGCCTTAAACCCGACGGTATAAAATTTATTCCCCACTATAATCACCGGAATGACCAGCAAAAGTTCGGCCAGAGCATAAACCAGCGGATACCGCATTGGGTCCAGCCCTGTTGGAAAGGGGAGCCGGACGAAGGTTATCATGGGAGCCATGGCAATATACAAAAGCGGCAGCGAGAACACAGCGGAGATAATAAATTTCGTCCACAAGGTTTGAATTTCCTTTTGTTTGCGGGTCCTGTCCTCGTCCACTGCACTGGCAAGGCACTTATAGCCCGCCTTTTCAACGGACTCCTTTATGGCGGAGACCCGCGTTTTTTGCGGTTCATAAATGACCGTGGCTTTTTCGGTAGCGAAGTTAACCGATACACTGGTCACGCCCTCCAGCTTGCGGATGGCCTTTTCGACCCGCTGGGCGCAGGCCGCGCAGGTCATGCCGCCAATAGGTATTGTAATGTTGCTTCCGGGGCCGGAACGCCCGGTTTCTGTTCTTTCCACAATGGGTCACCTCACACGCGTCGAGCAAGCTCGACTATCTAATATTCTGTTTTCCAGTTAGCATTTCAATCCACATTCGGGTGGGAGTCCAAATGACTAATAGTCGGACGCCAAAAAGCTCCGCTTGCGACCGGGGCCGGAACGTCCGGCGGGGCTGGAACGTCCGGTGGGGCCGTTTAATATTCTGTTTTCCAGTTAGCGAATATACTGCTGGCTTGGTTTAAGAATTCCACAGGGATTGTGATATTCGTGTCGTCAACAATTTTATTTTCGGCGAAAATCGGGACCGGATTACAGCCGCCAGACTGTACTTCCACCTGGTCCATACTGAAACGGTTGCCGCAGTTTTGGCATACCAGGGCGCTGCCGTTCTGTTTATAGTAACCCCTTCCTGAGGCAAAGCAGACTTGGCAGGTGTTAAAGGCGGTGCGGACGCTGCCGTCAGGGGCTTTTACCGCCAGCACTTCCATCCGCGTGCCCTTGATATCCACCGGATAAAAGGCTGCGGTTTCGGAGATTTCACTGACGGGTATAACAAGGTCCTGGTCCGCCAGGACGGAAGCCCTGCCGCCCGGAATCAGCATGATAAAGGCGGCAACGGCGATAACAACCACGGCAAGGGCGGACAGGGCTATCAACGTTGGTATCGGCGGTTTTTTCCGCGGTTCGTTGAATGTGACATTTGTAGGTCCTCCTCATTAATGGGGTGCGGGCGAATCAACGGACAAAGCACCGCAACGGACAAGGCGCCGTTAGGGTTCGCCCCTACGGAAAAGTGCTGCGTCGAGCAAGCTCGACTATCGCACTCGCCGCACTTAAGAAGGGGTCCGCGTCGAGCAAGCTCGACTATCGGGGATGAAGTCCTCAGCGGGGTTTGGGGCCTAACGATGGTTTGTTCGTTGGCCCCAAACCCCGCTGGGGATTTCATCCCCGATAGTCGAGCTTGCTCGACGCAGACCCCTTCTTAAGGGCGGTGAGGGCGATAGTCGAGCTTGCTCAACGTAAAAGGGACTGGTTATTTTTTCTTAAGTTCGCGCCTATGGGCAAGAGCCCTCAAGTTTTAAGGTTTTGACCTCTGAATAGACATGTGTTTGTCCT
>JAISYE010000104.1 GCA_031297485.1 Clostridiales bacterium | reverse complement strand
CTACCAGGGCGCAGGCGGCTCAAGTTCTGCTGAACTTTGTCAACGCGTTGTGGCCGGATGAATAATCCGTAAACGGGCGCCGTATTTTTAAGGCGCGCAACTTACAGCGTAACGTTTCTTCCTTGGTTTAAACCCGTTTAAACCAAGGAAAGCGTTACGCTGTTTTCTATTTGACGGGCTTTTACATCTACCGGAAGTTGCTTAGTTGATCGATTTTCTTGCGCTAAGTTGCGCTTCCTTTCCTTTTCTCGCAAGGCTAATACTGATCAGCCACAGTACAATCATATTATAGCTAATTTCCGTTAGCCTATAAAGACTTAAAATATGAACTTTTGCAAATTTCCACACTATGGCTAAGGCGTGTTTGAAAACTCCTTAAAGCGCAAAATTTCGAATGAAACCACCGCAATTTCACGCCGCGTCGAGCAAGCCCGACTATCGGAACCCAGTTTTCAAACACGCCCTTATTTTAACCTTTAATCCGGCGTGACATAAGCAGTCCTGTAATTTTCATATATAACCATGCCGGGTTTAGCTCCGTTGGGTTTTTTGACATTTTTTCTGGCGGTGTAGTCCACAGGCACGTGGCTGCTGTCCCTGGCCTTGCTGAAACGCGCGGCCAGCTTGGCGGCCTCCGCCAAGGTGGAATCCGGCACAGGTTTCCCGCCTGTGCGGATTATTACATGGGAACCTGGAATTTCCTTCGTGTGCAGCCAAATATCGCCGCTATCCGCAAAACGCAGGGTTAGTTCGTCATTCTGCCGGTTGTTCTTACCTACAAATATTTCAAAACCATCCGCGGACATAAACCGCAGTGGCTGCGTTTTCTTCGTCCGCAGACGGCGGGCTGAGAGTTTCGCTCCTGCGGTCTTTTTCTTCTTTAAAAACCCTTGCTCACATAGTTCGTCCCGTACTTCCTCTATGTCGGCGGCCTCCGCGCAGGTAGCTATGGCGTTCAACGTCTCCTCCAGATAGCGCAGTTCCTCCTGGTTCTGCCGCATATGCTCCCCCAGCGCCGCGTAGGTCCGCTTCTGCTTGTTGTATTTCTTGAAATACGCCTGCGCGTTTTCCGACGCCGCAAGCGTTGGGTCAAGCCGGATAGTGACCTCGGGATTCCCTTCCTCGTAATAATTCCGCGCGGTAAAGGATGTCATGCCCTTCTTGACGGAGTAAATATTCGCCGTAATAAGCTCACCCATTAACCTAAGAGCCTCGCGCCCTTCGATGTCGCGCAGGGTGTCAAGATAAACCTGCTGCTTCTTCGCGCAGCGCTCGATGTTCATCTGGACCAGTTTACGCAAGTCCGCCGTTTGTTGGTTCATCCTGTATATGCTGTCTCTTTCGGAGTAGAAAAATTCCAGCAGCTCCGAAGGCGAATCAAAGGGCTGCTTTTTGTATGCAGTCATCATGGTCAAATCCACGCAGGCGAATTCTACAGGCCGTCCATTGCCCTCACCGCGCGGCCCGCGCGCGATATACGCCCCGCAGTCAAACCGCTCCTCCCGCACGTCAGCCATCAGAGCGCTGAACTTTGCGTATACAGCCTCCAATACCTCAGGCGCGCATAGGTCCGCGGGCAGGTCCCCGTCCACGCCCGCCCGGGCGCAGATTTCCGAGGCCGTGACAGGGCTTATGCCAGTAAACGCCTGGTATATCGCCTGCTGAAGTTTGCGCCCGGCCGCGCCGGTCAAACGGTCAAAAAACTCCCCGCGCGCCGCGCTTAAAGGGTCGAGTTTGTCCTGTGCCGGAGGCCGGGTATACGCCTTGCCAGGCAATACCTCGCGCACAGAACTCGTCTCGTGAGTGACCCTTTTCGCGGAGTCCAGAATCAGGCCGCGCTCGTCTGTTAAAATGATATTACTGTGCTTGCCCATTATTTCGATTATTAATTTTTTAAGGGTCAGGTCTCCCATTTCATTAAAGGCCTCAATGTGAAACTCGGCTATGCGCTCAAACCCCGGCTGGATAATGTCAATCAGCTTGCCGCCGCCTATGTGTTTGCGCAGTATCATGCAAAACATGGGCGCTTCCATTGGGTTTGGCTTGTTCCGCTCGGTCAGGTGCAGGCGCGGCTGCGACGCGCTCGCGGTAAGCAGCAGCTTGCGCGCGCAGCCCTTGTTTCTGACATTCAATATTATTTCGTCTTTTTCCGGCTGATGTACTTTGTCAATACGCCCTCCAAGCAAACAGCGCTTTAATTCGCATATAGTGCTTGCCAGCGTGATGCCGTCCAGAGCCATAAAAATTCCATCCCTTTCTTGTCTAATGAGTGTTTGAAAATTCCTTAAAACGTGAAATTCCGAATAAAACCACCGCAATGATAGTCGAGCTTGCTCGACGCTTCGCGCTGAAATTCAATTTTCAGATACGTCCTAAGTTTTAAAAACAAAGGCGAACATATAATACCTCTTAAACCGCGGACGCGCTATAGTTATGCAATATAAGGAAGCGCTGCGCGGTTATATTTGAGTTGTCCGCTAAAATTTGTTATATTATTTTCATACCGCATAATAAATTACGGAAGGAAGATATGTGTGGCGTTTGATTTTAAGAAAATATTTTCAGGGTTGGACAAGACGCGAAAGAGCATTACTCTGGGAATCGAAAATGTGTTTAAAAATTTCACGAAAATCGACGATGAATTTTTTGAGGAAATGGAAGAGGTATTAATCATGGCCGACCTAGGCGCGCGCACGTCCGCCGAGATAGTGGGCGCGATAAAGGAGCGCAGCCGTGCGGAAAAGGTAACGGACCCGGCCGCGGTGCGGACCATGCTAACGGATGAAATCGAGAGGCGGCTTTGCGCCGGGGACGTTGGGTTTGACTTCCCAAGCCCTGCGGTGGTACTGGTAATTGGGGTAAATGGAGCGGGAAAGACGACGACCATAGGAAAGCTGGCGTACACGCTTACGTCCTCGGGCAAGCGCGTGCTGCTGGCCGCGGCGGACACATTCCGCGCGGCGGCCATAGATCAGCTTGAAATTTGGGGCAAGCGTTCGGGCGCGGAGACAATAAAGCACCAGGAGCATTCGGACCCAGCTGCGGTTGTGTTCGACGCCATACAGGCGGCCAAGGCGCGCAAGAGCGACGTGCTTATATGCGACACAGCCGGGCGGCTGCACAACAAGAAGAACCTTATGGAGGAACTGCGCAAGATATTCCGAATAATTTCGCAAAATTACGGGGAAGCGCGTCAGGAGGTTTTGCTTGTACTGGACGCCACCACGGGGCAGAACGCGCTGCAGCAGGCGCGGATTTTCGGCGAGGTGGCGCCTGTGACCGGCATTGTGCTGACCAAGCTGGACGGCACGGCCAAGGGCGGGATAGTTATCGCCATCAAAAACGAGCTGGACATTCCCGTGCGTTTTATAGGCGTCGGGGAAGCCTTGGACGACCTGCAGCCCTTTGACCCCGCGGCTTTCGCCAAGGCGTTGTTCGGTTAAATTATTGGCAGCTTAAGGCTCAGGAAAGGTCAAGACCCTAAAACCTTGATTGGCGCAAACTTAAGGAATGGGGAAGGTCAAAAGATTAAGACCAACGGACAGTTCACCGTTAGGGGCTCTGCCCCAAACCCCGCTGGGGATTTCATCCCCAGACCCCTTCTTAAGGGCGGCGAGTGCAGCGCCTTTGATGCAGGTACAGGCTTTTCTATAAAATAGACTGTTGATTTCATATTTGCTGTATATAGATAGTCGTGTTATAATCTTAATATGCTGACAAAGCCGCCCAGTGCGGCACTCATAAAAATGAAAGAAGATGAATTTGTAAAGTATGCTAAACCTTATGCCTATAAGGCTGCAAGACTATAATTTGTTCCAGCGGTATTTAAGTATAAATAAGTTTTTAAACTCCGAATACAATTTCACTACACTGTTCGCGTGGAAGGAGGCGTATAAAATGAGTTACGCGCTGGTGGAGGACTGCCTGTGCGTAAACGCCTATGACAAAGAGGGCGAATATTTTTACTTCCCCCTTGGCGAGAAGAAAAACATCGAACGCGCCTTGCGCGTCCTTATCGCCTATACCAACGAAAAGGGCATACCCTTTATTTTAATGAGCCTTTCCGAAAAAATGCTGGATTACTTGCATGAATTCGACCTGACCAAGCATTTTACAATGGAACCCAGACCGGAATTTTTCGACTACATGTACAGACGCGAGCAGCTGACCGGCCTGCGCGGCAAGAAACTGGAAGGTAAACGCAACCATTATAATTATTTTGTTAAAAATTATTCCTATGAATTCGCGGACCTTACGGAATCCAACGCAGGCGCTTGCCGCGATAAACTGCGGGATATAATAATGTCCCGCAGCGAAGATCCTGAAAAGGAACTCAGCGCGACCCTTACGGCGCTGGAATACCGTGACAGCCTCAACCTGGTTTGCAAGTGCCTGTATGCGGACGACAATATCGCGGGGATAATTATGGGCGAAAACCATCACGGCACGGCCCTTATCCAAATCGCCAAGTCCGATATAGTCTACAGGGGCGCGTCTGTCGCGTTGTTCAAGTTTTTTTTGGAGAATAACCTTACTGAATGCGAGCACGTGAATTTTATGGAGGATATGGGCCTGCCGGGGCTGCGCAAGGCAAAGCTTTCCTATAACCCCGACCACTTTATCGAAAAAAGCGTGCTGATCATGTGTAATGATCTTAACATCTGATATTATTGACTTTTGCAACATTCGTGGTTATGATAGAACGGTTAAATTAAAACCCCGAGGAGGAGATTATATGGAAAAAGGAAATTTATCCATTAACAGCGAAAACATTTTACCAATTATAAAGAAGTGGCTGTATTCAGACGCGGATATTTTCATGCGCGAGCTTGTCTCCAACGGAGCGGACGCCGTGACCAAGCTGCGGAAAATGTCGGACATGGGCGAAGCGCCGGGGGTGCCCAAGGACGAGCGCTACACAATACTCGTAACCCTCGACAAGGCGAATAAGACAATTTCGGTGGACGACAACGGCATCGGCATGACAGGCGACGAAGTTAAGCAGTACATCAACCAAATTGCTTTCTCAGGCGCGAATGACTTTTTAGAAAAATATAAGGACAAGATTGGCAGCGACGCGGATATAATTGGGCATTTTGGCTTAGGGTTTTATTCCGCGTTCATGGTGGCGGACAAGGTGCAAATCGACACGCTGTCCTATGCCGAAGGCGCGGCGCCGGTGCGCTGGGTGTGCGACGGGGGCGTGGAGTATGAAATGAGCGAAAGCCCGCGCTCTGCCCGCGGCACCTGCGTTACTTTGCATATAAACGAGGAAAGCAAGGACTTCCTGGAGGAATACAAGCTGCGCGGCGTGCTTAACAAGTATTGCGGCTTTATTCCCGTGGAAATCTTCTTTGAGGCTGTGGAAGAAAAACCAAAAAAGCCGGAAAGGTCTGACGATGTAATCGACGCCGAGGCAGAGGACGAAGCGCCCAAGCCGATAAACGACATAAACCCGCTGTGGCTTAAGCAGCCCAGCGACTGCACGGACGAGGAATATAAGGAATTTTACCATAAAGTCTTTATGGACTTTGGCGACCCGCTTTTCTGGATTCATTTAAACATGGACTATCCTTTCAGGCTAAAGGGAATTTTATATTTCCCGAAGCTGAAGCACGAGCTGGAGTCCATAGAGGGCCAGGTAAAGCTGTACAACAACCAGGTGTTTATAGCGGACAATATAAAGGAAGTGATACCGGAATTTCTGCTGCTGCTTAAAGGCGCGCTGGATTGTCCGGACCTCCCCCTTAACGTGTCGCGCAGTTTCCTGCAAAACGACGGTTACGTGACAAAGATGTCCGGTTATATTACACGCAAAGTGGCGGATAAACTGACCACCCTGTTTAAGAAGGACAGGGATGCCTATAACGGTTATTGGGAGGATATAAACCAGTTTATTAAGTACGGCTGCATACGCGACAAGGATTTTTACGACAAGGTGAAGCCCGCGCTTCTCTTCAAAACCCTTGACGGCAGCTACAAGACGCTGGAGGAGTTTACAGCCGCCAACAAGCCCAAGACAGGCGACAAGGTTTATTATGTAACTAACCAGCAGCAGCAGTCCCAGTATATTAAGCTGTTTAAGGATAACGGCATGGACGCGGTGGTGTTAAGCACCAACCTGGATAATCCGTTTATATCCTACCTGGAATCTTATGAGCGCGACATTCACTTCAACCGCATAGATTCGGACCTGACAGACAGCTTGAAGGACGGCGGGAAAAAGCCGGAGGACGAGAGCGCGGCCAACGCGCTGCAGGAGATTTTCAAGGAAATGCTGGATAATCAGAATTTAAAAGTACAAACGGAAACACTTAAGTCGGATTCAGTTTCGGCCATAATCCTAGAGGCGGAGCATTCCCGCAGGATGCAGGAAATGAGCAAGATGTTCGGCCCGCAGATGGGGCTGCCGGAAACCTTCGCGTCAGAGGAAACCCTTGTGCTTAACCTTGCCAGCCCCCTTGCGCGGCAGCTGCTTGAAATGCGCGGCGACGACTCCAGGAAAGAGGATATGCGCCTTATCTGCCAGCAGATATACGACCTTGCCGTTATGAGCCATAAGCCCTTGGACACCGAAGCAATGGCAAAGTTTATAGAGCGCAGCAACAAGCTCCTTTTGAGGCTTTAAAAATGCAAGGGTTTGTTGAACAGCTGATTGATAAAATTACCTACTTGCCGGTTTTATTGCTGGCGCTTACGGTACACGAACTGTGCCACGGCGTTATGGCCTATAAGCTGGGGGACTCCACGGCCAAGTATGACGGCCGGCTTTCCCTGAACCCCTTGCGGCACATCGACCCCATAGGACTTCTTTGCATGGTATTATGGCGGTTTGGCTGGGCAAAGCCGGTGATGGTGGACACCAGGAACCTGAAAACCCCCAAGGTAGACATGGCCCTTATCGCGGCCGCCGGGCCTGTTTCCAACTTTATAATGGGGTTTTTGTCCATGCTTGCGCTGTATGCGGTGTTCTATTTTACGGACCTGTCCGGGGACAACATAGTGTCTACCCTGCTGGAACAGAGTTGCGCGTTGAATGTTTCGCTCTGCGTTTTCAACTTGCTGCCCATTCCGCCGCTGGACGGCTCCAAAATATTTGCCGTGCTTATCCCGGACCATATATATCGCCGTCTGCCCTCTGTCGGGCGTTATGGCATGGTTATTCTGATGATTTTAATCTTTACCAATGCAATAGACCGCATTTTAGGGCCCTTGGTTGAAACGGTTATAAAATTTTTTCTTTTTTTGTCAAATAATATATTTGCGCTTATTGTACCACATGCTTTTTGACGATATATTAAATATAAGGAAAGGAGTGAAGGTTATGGAAATATCATTGTTAAGCGTTACCCAGACCATACAATTACAGCCCGCGGCGCAGGACGATGGCAAACGGCAGGGAAGCCAGGCCGCGGGCCAGCAGGTCAGCATTGAGATGCGGGCCTCTGTTTTGGAAGTATCCCAAACCCAAGACAATGACGCAAAGGTTGACAGGGCCCTGGTGGACAAATTAATCAAGGAAAGCGAGGAACGCACCGCCTCTTTCCGCAAGCTGGTAGAGGGCCTGTTAAGCAAGCAGGCCAACAAGAACGCCATTGCCAATGGCACCTCCAGTGACGCCGAATACGCCAGTCTTTTGAGTAAGATTTACAATAACGAAACGCCGGTTGTCGAAATTGACGAGGCGACCCGCGCGAAGGCTCAAGAGGACATAAGCGAGGACGGCTACTACGGCGTAAAGCAGACCAGCCAGCGTATTTTGGATTTCGCCAAGGCGATTTCCGGCGGCGACGCTTCTAAGATCGAGCTGCTCCGCGGCGCGGTGGATGATGGCTTCAAGGCGGCCGAAGAAGCCTGGGGCAGCGAACTGCCGCAAATAAGCAAGGACACCTACGAGGCCGTTATGAAGGGTTTTGACGAATGGCAGGCGTCCGCGGTGGCAAACAAGACCAGTGACGAGGTTTCCAGCCAGATTGCCGCGGCGGCGGGCGCGGCAAAGTAACAGTCGGCCGGTAAAATAGCCGGTAAAACCGCAAACCAGAGCTGACGGGTAAATCTTTTGCCCGCCAGCCCTATTGCACTGTATCGCGAAACTGCTAATTATCGCGCCGCAAATTTTCTACTTGACGCGGAGACAAAAAAGCGTTATAGTTATCTTATTCACTTGGAGGCATAGCTCAGCAGGGAGAGCGTTCGCTTCACACGCGAGAGGTCACAGGTTCGAGCCCTGTTGTCTCCATTTTGCACCTTTAGCTCAGTCGGTAGAGCAGCTGACTCTTAATCAGCGGGCCCAGGGTTCGAGTCCCTGAAGGTGTATTGTTACTGTCTATTATTGTGTTTGTTTTAAAAATTTGGAGAAGTACTCAAGTGGCTGAAGAGGCTCCCCTGCTAAGGGAGTAGGTCTGTAAAAGGGCGCGAGGGTTCAAATCCCTCCTTCTCCGCTTAATTGCTTTACTACTTCGTAATTATTAACGGGTAAATCTCAATTGGAATTTTTAGAAGTCCTTAAATATTCTTGAGAGTTCAAACTTTTCTAAAATTTACTACATATCAAGCCGCATAAGTATCTGGGAATTCAAAATCAGCGTTTTGGACGGACTGAATTGAACGCAATATCGAAAAATGCGCCGCAAAATGAAAAGCGCGAAAAATATTTCGCCGCAGAAAGTCAGCCATTATATCTTCCGAGGGGGCTGCACTGCCGCGATTTATACGCAGCCAACGAAACAGGCGTGCATTGCCCTTGTCTGTCATATGTAACGCGCACATTTGTAACAGTCCTTGCGCAATACAAGCGCACATGACAAACCTCCCAATGGCATTGAATGTGGACGCTATCGCAACCTGCGCTGTTTCGTCTTGAACATTTCCCGGTTTTTTCTGCGCGTTTGCGTTTTTCTTGAACCGGTTCAGTTTGGGCATGGAAGCGCTCCAAAAATGGTACGCAAATCCCGCCAGCACTTGCTTGAAAGTACGGAAACACGTTTCAATCTTAAACCGAAGGCAGTACAGCTTAATGATCTCTTCCGAATTCCTTAAAGCGTGAAATTTCGAATGAAACCGTTGCAATTTCGCGCTGGAATCCAATTTTCAAACACGTCCCAAATCAGCGCAAAATAATAAAAATAGCTTTTTTAGCGCGCAATACAGCCGGCTAATCACACATCGCGGCGAAAACCGGGCTACTTGGCTGTGGCACACTCCATACTTATAGAGAGCTGCTTTGTTCTCTGCGGCGCGCAGTTCAAAGACCTTGGCGCTGACTACTAATCGCGAAAGGAAAATTACCTCTCACGTCAGACAAATCTCCAAGTTAGGCGTGGTAATTCCCGACGAGGTCTTGCAGACTGCTATACAGCGCCCGCCAGAACCTCCGCCAGACTGATAACTGCAATGCAGTTACTTCTATATTTTTCAAACTATACCAAAGCGTCGGCTGTTGCAGACGCTTATTTCGTTGCGCCCTTGAGACCGAGGTTTTTTACGTTAAATTTGGGTGGCAGGGTCGCCCGGTTCTTGTAATTTTGTTGCCATCCTGTTATTATAAATACAAGGTCAACAGGTTAAGGATTTTCGAGTTATACTCGCAAACGTTGAGATTTGCCACATTAAAGTCACCGCACTTCATGCACTTAAGAAGGGGTCTGCGTCGAGCAAGCTCGACGCAGCGCTTTTGATACAGGTACAGCCTTTTTAAGGATAGTAGAGCTTGCTCGACGTAAAAGGGAGTGTTTATTTTTTTCTTAAGTTTGCGCTTATGTGGACAATGCCTAACGGTGAATTATCCGAGGGTTATTGTTCGTCGGGTTCTTTGTCGAAAGCGGAGCCTTTTGGCGTCTGGCTATTAGTCATTTGGATTCCCAACCAAATGTGGATTGAAACCAATAAAGTATAGATGGTGAACAAAAACCTCTAATATGCTATACTAATTCACAACCAACTACACATAAAACCAAGGAGGCACTACGTATGTCTGACATCCAATTTGACATTGGAAAAAAATTCGATATCAAAAAAGCCGCGGCGTCCCTAGTCTCGCAAATGACCCTGGAGGAGAAAGTGAGCCAGATGCTGCACGGCGCGTCGGAGGTCGCGCGCCTTAATATTCCGTCGTATAATTGGTGGAATGAGGCGCTGCACGGTGTGGCGCGGGCCGGGACTGCGACGATGTTCCCGCAGGCCATAGCCTTGGCCGCTACTTTTGAATTGTGGACTATGGGCATGGTGGCGGACGCCATTTCCACGGAGGCCCGGGCCAAGTATAACGCCAGCCAGGAGGAGGGCGACCATGATATATATAAGGGTCTGACTTTCTGGTCGCCTAATATCAATATCTTCAGGGACCCGCGCTGGGGCAGGGGCCATGAAACCTACGGCGAGGACCCGTATCTGACGGCGCGGATGGGCGTCGCGTTTATCCGCGGCCTGCAAGGACCTGACAGGAATAGCCTGAAAGCCGCGGCCTGCGCCAAGCATTTTGCCGTTCATTCCGGACCGGAGAACGAGCGGCATGAGTTTAACGCGGCAGTGGACTCTTACGACTTGTGGAATACATACCTGCCCGCCTTTGAGGCCGCTGTAAAGGAGGCCGGTGTGGAAGCCGTTATGGGCGCCTATAACCGTACATTGGGCGAGCCTTGCTGCGGCTCGAAGCTGCTGCTGGTAGATATCCTGCGCGGTAAATGGGGCTTCGACGGGCATGTTGTTTCCGATTGTTGGGCTATCAAGGACTTCCATGAACATCATCGGGTGACTAAGACTCCGGAGGAATCCGCCGCGCTGGCAGTCAAGAACGGCTGCGACGTAAACTGCGGGTTTGTCTTTAATTTCTGCCTGCAGGCCGTACAAGCGGGCTTGCTGACAGAGGAACAAATAGATAGGGCGGTGACGCGTCTCTTTGTTTCCCGTATGAGGCTCGGGATGCTCGGCGCGCCCCAAAACCCCGAATACGCTTCCATATCTTACGAAAACGTGGATTGCGAGAGACATCAGCTGATAAACCTTATTGCCGCGAAACTCGGGCTTGTACTGCTTAAGAATGACGGAGCGCTGCCCCTTAAGCACGTGCGTACGCTGGGCGTAATCGGGCCAAACGCGGACAGCCGCCGGGCGCTGGAGGGCAACTATCAGGGTACGCCCAGCACCCACGTGACCATTTTGCAGGGTTTGCAGGAATTGGCAGAGGAAAAAGGCGGCATACGGGTAATGTACGCGGAGGGCTGCCATTTGTACAAGGACCGGATAAGCGGCCTGGGTTACGGCGACGACCGTATGTCAGAGGCTGTTTCCGTTACAAAGCGCAGCGACGCGGTTGTGCTGTGTCTTGGCCTGGACGCGGACATTGAAGGTGAGGAAGGCGACACGTCCAACGAATTCGCGGGCGGCGACAAGGTGGGCCTGGAACTGCCGGGCCGTCAGCAAGCCCTTTTGGAGACCGTGCTGGACGCCGCCCACGCGGGCGGCAAACCCGTGATTGTGGTACTGGTTTCTGGCAGCGCCCTAACCTTGGGCAACGCCCAGGACAGGGTAAACGGGATTTTACAGGCGTTTTATCCAGGCTCCCAGGGCGGCAGGGCAGTTGCCGAGGCTTTATTCGGGCGGTTCAGCCCCAGTGGTAAACTGCCTGTCACATTCTACCGCTCTGCTGACGACTTGCCGGACTTCCGCGATTATAGTATGGAAAATCGTACTTATCGTTACTTTAAGGGCGAGCCGCTGTATCCCTTTGGGTTCGGGCTGAGTTACGGGCGGTTCGAGCTTTCCAACCCACGGCTGGAGAACGGCGAGGTCCGCGCTACCCTAACCAACACGGGCAAGATGGACTGCCGTGAAACCGTACAGCTGTACGCTTCTGTGGAAGGTGCCAAGGAACGCTGGTGTTTGTGCGGGTTTACGAATGTTTTCATGATGCGCAAGGGATACGCAGAGATTTCAATCCCTGTTCCCCCTACCGTCTTCTGTAGGTATGACGCCAACGGCGACTTGCAGCCGCTCCCGGGAAAAAAGACCCTATACCTGGGGTTTACCCAGCCGGACGAGCGCAGTATCGCCTTGTACGGCCAGGCGCCGCTAAAGATAGACGTATTATAATTTAAGGAGAAAAGCCGATATGAAAATGAGTTTCCGCTGGTTTGGCGGCCAGGACGATAGCGTAACGCTCGCGCAAATCCGCCAAATACCTGGTATGAAGGGCGTGGTATCCAGCCTTTACCACGTTCCTGTGGGCGAGGAGTGGAGCAAGGGCGAGATACAGGCGCTTAAGGCCGAGGTGGAATCCGCGGGGCTGCTGCTGCTTGGTATCGAAAGCGTGAATATCCACGAGAATATTAAACTGGGCGCGCCGGACCGGGACAAGTATATTGCGGCCTACCGGAACACCATCCGAAACTTGGGCGAGTGCGGGGTAGATCTGATTTGCTACAATTTCATGCCAGTGCTGGACTGGCTGCGGACGGACCTGGCCGCCTTGCTGCCGGACGGCTCCAGGGCCATGGCCTATGACGATTCCCTGGTAAAGAATATCGCGCCGGAAGATATGGTAAAAAGCCTGGATTCCCAGGCAGGGGGCTTTATGCTGCCGGGCTGGGAACCGGAACGCCTGGCGGAGACAAGCAGGCTTGTCGCCCGTTACAAGGGCGTCACAGAGGCGGACTTACTGGCGAATATGGGATATTTTATAAACGCCGTGATTCCAGAATGTGAAAAATACAACGTAAAGCTGGCAGTGCATCCAGACGACCCGCCTTGGTCTATCTTCGGGCTGCCGCGTATTGTGCGCGACAGGGGGACCCTGAAGAGGATACTGGCCCTTAGCGATAGCCCCATGCACGGCCTGACACTGTGCACCGGTTCCCTGGGCTCCAACCCGGACAACGACCTGCCCGCGCTTATACGGGAATTTGGCGGGCGCATAAACTTCGTGCACATGCGCAACCTAAAATTTGGGAAGCCGGGATGTTTCTCGGAAAGCGCCCATCTCTCCGAGGAAGGTTCCCTTGATATGTTCGCGATAGCGAAGGCCCTGACGGACGTGGGGTTTGACGGCGTAGTGCGTCCGGACCACGGCAGGATGATTTGGGGCGAACAGGCACGGGCGGGCTACGGCCTCTACGACCGGGCCTTGGGCGCCTGTTATATAGCTGGGCTTTTTGAAGCCATTATAAAAATGCGAGGATGAGGGCTATGGAACTGCCGGTTTTCGAGAAATTCACAGACACGGTGCAGCGTGAGTGCCTGGGTGTGTATGGCGTGACCCTTTACCGCGAGGGCAAGGGCAGCGTGTCCCATTTCTTCAGGGACGACAATATGGTGCACCTGTATTCCGGCTCCAAGACCTACGCGAGTTTGGCCGTAGGCATTGCCGAGGGCGAGGGGCGCCTGACCCTGGAGGATACGGTCCTGGACTTTTTCCCATATTTTAAGGACACGGCGGACGGGGATGCGGCCCGGCTGACCGTTAAGCACCTGCTGCAAATGCGGGCTGGTTATAGACAGATGCTCTTTACCTCGGACGTTAGTTCCCATGGTTATAGCAGCGACTGGGCGCGGGGGTTCTTCGCGCGTGAGCGGGCCAACCCGCCGGGTGTGGCGTTTTTCTACGACAACGGCTGCACCTACCTGCTGGGGCGGATTATTGAGGAAGTTTCCGGCGAAACACTGCGCGACTACCTTGTGCCACGGCTGTTTGCGCCCCTGGGCATCCCCAACCCGCAATGGCATTTTTGCCCAAGGGGTCACACCCTGGGCGCGGTGGGTCTATGTCTTAAGAACGAGGAATTCTCACGCCTGGGACGGCTGTTGCTGCAGGGCGGCATATGGGACGGCAGGCGCCTGGTTACTGACGGGTATGTCACGCGCATGGCGCGGGACCTGGTGGACACAGGCTGGGACGACCCCGAGAGCGCGCGCTACGGGTTCCAGGTTTGGCAATGCTCACTGCCGGGCGCCTTCCGCGCAGACGGCAAGTACGGGCAATTCTGCGTTGTACTGCCAGAAAGGCGCGCTGTGGTTACAATCACCGCGCACAACGAGCAGTGCTCCAACGACATCCTTCGCGCCGTTTGGCGCGACATTGCAGAGGGGTTATGAAAGGTCATAAACTTAACACTACAGTGTGAATTCCGAGAACGACAATGCAGAAATTAAGGATTCTTCGTCGCCGCAATAAATGCGGCAAGCCAGCAATAAAGCCCATTCCTGTAAAATTTCGCGCTGTAGTGTTAAAAGATTGGGGCATGCCCTATATTATTCGCAAGAATTCCGAAAAAAGGAAGCTCCGGCGATTATCTATTTCACAGGGGGAAAAGCCATGGTACGAAAACAAACAAAACAGTATTACCTTGCCTATGGAAGCAATCTGAACTTGGAACAGATGGCCTTTAGATGCCCGGGCGCGACAGTGGCCGGTCCTGGGTTTTTGGAAGATTACCGCCTGTTATTCCGCGGAGAGTCCGGCAATACGCACGCCACAGTCGAAAAAGCGCCCGGGTACAGGGTCCCTGTGCTAGCGTGGAAAATCAGCCCCTCCAACGAGGCCGCGCTTGACCAATACGAGGGCTATCCCTCTTATTACCGCAAAGAATACGTCAACATACCCATAGGCGGAACTGACAGAACCGCTATGATCTATGTTATGGCTGATGGCCAAGAATTGGGCGCGCCAAGCAACCGTTACTACAACGTTATTCTGCGCGGCTACGAAACATCTGGGTTTGATATTGAGATTTTAGAAACAGCCCTTCGCGAATCATGCGAAGTCTAATTTTTCTATTATTTTGCAGCATAGCCGACCTGGAAGCAGGCAAAGTGGATGTGACGCCGCAACAAATTCCAGTGGAAAAAAAGTTAGAGAGCAACGTGGTAATTCTGAGAGGATACATTGGGCGTAACTGAAAGGGATTAGGGCCTATCCCTGAATAAACAGAATGGCTTAAATACTGGATTTCAAAATACAGAAATGGCATAAAATCAGCATTCTTGTTTATTAAACGATAGGCTCTTAACTATAAGGATTATAATGAGAAAGGTTATTTCGTAGGCAGCGGATTTATAGTGGCATCTAAAACAGGCGGAATGCATTGGAGCGTAAAAGGCGCGTAAGAAATCTTAAGTTTACGCGCAAAAGTGGCAAGCAAACTCTGGGATAAGGTAGCCATAACCTGAGCTGTTTAAACCCAGCCAGATGTACGTGGAGACATTATTAGTATATAAAAATCTTATAGGTTCTGAACACTCTTTCGTATAAATGGCATAACTCTCCAAGTTTACGTCAATACTGATAGCGTAGCAAAACCGAGGCAACGCAGGGGTGCAACCTTACGCTTGCTGTGGCTTATACGGCAGACCGCAGGGATTCGCTCTGCGGTTTTGTTTTTTGCTGCCGGTAAGCCTTATGCGTATAAACCCCGGGGTGCGGGGCAGAGCCCTGCAGTCTTAGGCCGCGAATCTATCCGCGAAGAAGATCATGATTTGGCTGTAGGCGTAAGACCAATCACGCACCGGCTGCGTCCACTTTTTCGCGACCTCCCGGACCGATAAAAACACAACCTTGCGTATCGAGTCGTCCGTCGGGAAAATCGCCTTCGCCTTCGTGAACTTCCGTACCATGCGGTGATACGCCTCCACCGCGTTCGTGGTGTAAATCAGGCGGCGAATCTGCTCGGGAAATTCGAAAAATGTGGTCAGTTC
>JAISYE010000103.1 GCA_031297485.1 Clostridiales bacterium | reverse complement strand
TGGGGCCTAACGATGGTTTGTTCGTTGGCCCCAAGGTTTTAGGTTTTCATGTTTGGCAAATGTATTCGTTCGTAAGTATAACACGGGCGAACTGTGTTCGCTCGCTTAACCTGTTGCATTGTATTGTTATCTATATTAAGGAGGAAATATCATGGCTTTGCTCCAAATTAACTGTTTTGCTAAATCACTGAGGCGCAAAACGCAGATTACCGTAATTATACCCACGGACGCACCTCCAGAGATTGCGCCCAACCTGCCGGAGCGCTTCAAGCCCATTTATTTGCTTCACGGCTTTTCCGAAGACCACACGGCGTTTTTGGCTGGCGCGCCCTTACAGGAATACGCGTGCCGTTACGGCGCCGCGTTTATTATGCCCTCCGGGGAGAACAGCTTTTACCTCAACGACGGGATACGTGGCGCGTTGTACGAGGAGTATATATGCCTGGAACTACCGGAGATTGCCGCGAAATTCCTGCCGATTTCCGATAAACGCGAGGACAC
Organism: Clostridiales bacterium; assembly: GCA_031297485.1. Classification (GTDB taxonomy): domain Bacteria; phylum Bacillota; class Clostridia; order Lachnospirales; family JAISYE01; genus JAISYE01. The sequence goes on along the minus strand of JAISYE010000103.1, from coordinate 2,232 downwards.
GGTAGTGGCAGGCATCTCAATGGGCGGATTCGGCGCAATCCACAGCGGGCTTGCGCATCCTGAAAAATTCGGAGCCATTATCAGCTATTCCGCCGCGCTCATCACCGATGGAATATCAACAATGAAGGAGGGAGACAGCAACCCCGTGGCGCCTTACTCTTATTACCGCCATACTTTCGGCGATTTAACCAGGCTGCCAGGCAGCCGCAACGACCCGAAAGCGCTGGCGGCGGCGCTCCCGCCGGAGGACGCGCCGAACATCTATATGTGTTGCGGCACCGAGGATTTCCTGCTGAACGAGAACCGGGACTTTCACGAAACCCTGGTGCGGTTGGGCATAGCCCATACCTATGCCGAAGACAGCGGCACGCACGACTGGGCGTTTTGGAACCGCTTTATCCCACGCTCGCTGGATTGGCTGGAAGATCAACGGAGAAATCGCTGTTAGGCGTTTGCCTGCGATTTTTCCTTTTTTTACAAAATAAAAACATTAGGCTAAGGGCGGAACCTCATAGGCGCGACCTTAAGGCTTGGGAAAGGTCAAAAAATTAAGACCTTGGGGCCAACGAACAAAGCATCGTTAGGCCCCAAACCTCGCTGGGGACTTCGCCCCCAGACCCCATCTTAAGTGCGGCGGGTGCGGCGCTTTTGATGCAGGCACAGCCTTTTCAAGAAAAGGGATTGTTTGTATTTTTTTAATTTTCTTACAGTTCCAGCGCTCTTGGCTTGGTTGGAAGCACAAAAACTATACAGCGCCGCTGTGACCATAATCACAAGGGTGAAAAGCAACTATAATGCGTACGAGTTCCTCGCCCTGTGCGATTCCAATAAACGGAAACGCGGCAGACTGCCGAAAAAGGGAAAGGATGTAAAACCGCAAGCTTTGTTTGCCAGCCAAGCAGAGTTCTTTACACAAACTGAACTTACGATGTACGGTCAAAAGACTGCCGTGTCATATTTATGCAAGGATTTACTGTGGTTCATACATCTCGCCTTTTCGATGTACTTGTATTGCCTGCTGCCAGCACAACGTCATTGGCTATTACTTTTTATAGATAACGAAGCTCAATACACGGCTCGCCGACTCCCCGCCCTACGCTTAAACCTCGCGTTACCGCTTTGGCTCCAAGGGACTGGGTAATGGTGTTTAGCTATTCCTTGCCATATCGGATTCCCACCGGTTATACATCAGAAACCGAACAAGCGCGATTGGGAAGTTTGAATTCTCAAGAATGTCTGAAGTAATCAAAATATTGTCCATCATACTTCTCCTTTCTGCCCGGATAATGGCGCAGAGAGACGGATTGGAATTACGGTGCCGTCACCGGCACAACGGTTTTCAAGAATGGTGAACCGCCATTTTTTGCTTATATCTCCGTATAAGTCTTTATATCTAACGGCGAAAGAAAAAGCGGCATGGTCTATGTCGCAATCTCAACAGGCTTGGGACAGAGCGCAGGGCAAGGGCGCGGCCAAGCCCGCCACGCGGGAAAAGCCCTCTATACGTGAGGAATTGGCGGCGGGGAAGAAACAGCTTGCAGTTTGTTATTCCGTTACACCCGGTATGTTGGTATATAGGCAAAATACTGTCTCGAAAAGTGGCTTGTTTTAGGGGTTTGCGCCGCCTGTACGCGGCGATACGCGGGGTGGCAAGGGTTACCTATTACTTTGCGAGGTTCTTTAAAAATGTCGTGAAAAGGTATCAAAAACGCTTAAAACAAATGGGGCGCGGATTTCCTGTTATCAGGCTTTCCGCGCCCCGCCTTTTATTTACAGATATTTTTGCTCAAATTCACTGATCGTCATAATCTCCGGGCGTTCCAAATCAATGCCGCCAAAGTCTTTGTCCCCGGTAATGAAAACGTCCACGTCTGCTATGATAGCTGATGCCAATATCGGATAGTCTTTTTTGTCGCGGATTTTTGGGTAAATACCCCCGTCAATTTCTGTGGGGGTATAAGCGATTTCATAACTCAACCGCTTCAAAAATCGCTCTAACACCGATTTCTTGTCCGGGAATTTTATATCCATTACCTCCCGTAGTTCGTCAATGATCCGGCTTGATAAAATAACCGTGTGTTCGTCTGCAATCCGAAGCGTGAGGGATGTTGTACGTTTACCCGCGAATATTCCGGCAGAGATCAGAAGATTCGTGTCAAGCGTTACCCTCATTCTGTGCCTCCCACATCTTACCACGGACTTCTTTTACCAAGTCAACAACGTCCTGCTCGG
>JAISYE010000102.1 GCA_031297485.1 Clostridiales bacterium | reverse complement strand
TTTTTATAAGGTCTTGACTCGCATGTTACACCACAGTTTATTATAAAGCCCGTCCTCAGATGTCAATAAGCTGAAACTTATATTGTGGCGCCGGTTTCCCATCCCCCTTGGAATTAAGGCGCAAAAAAGCTCAGGCGCAGGCGCCTGAGCTTTTTATTTTACAATTCCAACGTATCTGTCGCCGCGCGGCTTACAAACCCCAGGTCGTGCTCCACAAACAGCATCGTGGGCTGGTATTGGACAATTAACTCCTCGATTTGTATCCGCGAAAATATATCTACAAAATTAAAGGGCTCGTCCCAAATATAGAGGTGGCTGCGCTCGCACAGGCTGCGCGCCAGCAGAACCTTTTTCCTCTGGCCGCCGCTGTAATGCCGCATATCCTTTTCAAACTGCAGGCGGGTAAAATCCAGCTTGCGCAGCAGCGTCATGAATATTGTCGCGTCTATTCCGCAGGCTTCGGCGTAGTCCCGCAGGCTGCCGGACAAGCCGGAGGTGTCCTGGGGCACGTAGGAAATTTTAAGCCCGCTGGCGCAGCTTACGCTGCCGCTGTGCGGAACAGCTTCCTCCATAATCAGCTTCAGCGCGCTGGATTTTCCGCTGCCGTTTTTGCCTGTCAGACCCAGCCGCTGCCCTTGCTCCAGCGTGAAATTCAGGTTTTCGCAAACGGTACGGCCATTGTATCCGATACTGACGTCCTTGAATTCCACCAGCCGCCTGGTGTGGTGTTTCAACGGATACATGGCCAGGGGCGAGGCGCTTTCCAGGTTGCGCAGCAAGCCCGCTTTTTCCTCCGCGGCTAGGGAAAAGCGGCGCTCTGCGTTCTTGGCCCGCTTCATCATCTTGGCCGCCTTGTGCCCCACGAAGCCCCTGTCGCCGACGTGCCGCCCTATCTTGCTTGCTTCGGTTCTGTCCGACCAGCCGCTTGTCCGCGCGGCGGCTTTCCCTAACCGCGCGATGTCTTTTTTAAGGCGCTCATTTTCACGCAGCTCGAATTCGTCGCGCTGCCGCTTATTCTCCTGCCACGAGGTAAAATTCCCGCGCTGTATCTCAATATTCGCCTTGTTTATGGAAAGGATATGGTCCACACAAGAGTCCAAGAACACGCGGTCATGGGAAACCAGAATAAAACCCGCCTTGCTCCGTAGGTAACGGCTGGTTACTTGGCGCGCGCGCAGGTCCAGGTGGTTTGTGGGCTCGTCAATCAGCAAAAATCCGCCCGCGGAGGCCGGCCCCTCTTGACGCAGGAACAGAGCCGCCAGCAAGAGCTTAGTCCGCTCGCCCAGGGACAGGGTAGCGTAGGCGCGCGGCAGGGCCTCCAGGTCAAACTCCAGCGCGGAAAGCTCCCGCGCCAGCCGCCAAGACTCGCAGCCCGGCACAATACCCTCCGCCGCGGCCTGGGACGGCTGGCTGCTGTCCGCAACCTCAAAGGGGAAATATTCAAAGCCGACCGAGGAGGTTATTTCGCCGCTGTATTCATATTGGCCCATAAGCAGCTTTAAAAAAGTCGTCTTGCCCCGTCCGTTGCGGCCGATAAACCCAAGCCGCCAGTCTGTGTCGAACCGGAAGCTGACGTTTTCAAAAATATTGCCGCCGCCGCTTTCATACGCGAAGGTTAAATTAGATACTTGAATTGTTGACATATACTGTTCCCCTTGCCTTTATTTGAAATTACCGGCAAGAATTAACTCGCATTTTCTCATCTCCAATCTGTCACTATGCTTGCCTTAGCATGATACTATAAAAGCGTTGAAAAAGCTATACCCGCCAGCGGGTACCAGAGTTTAGGAACGGTGTCTGTTCAGAGGTCAAAACACTAAAACCAACGGACACTTCACCGTTAGGGTCTCTGCCCCAAACGGGCGTATTGCCATCCGCCCCTACGATATTGCGGGACTCGTCCCCTATAAGAGTCGAGCTTGTTCGACGCGGACCCCTTCTTGCGCTTCGCGCGCACTCAAATAAGCATAAACCTTGCACCTCTGAATAGACACTAACTTTCAAAAAATTTTCTTCGAAAAGGGGCTATAAGCAGTTTCCGCTTGACATCGACATTGGGTATCAAATGCTGCCCTTTATAAAGCGCGGCAGCCATTATGTCTTTCTGCCCAAAATATTGATCGAGCGCGAGCTCGCGGAAGGTGAGCTTTTGGAGATACCACTGCTGGACGGAGAAATACCGCCGCTCCAAAACTACATAATTTATCCGCACGCCCATCCCAGCGCCAGCGTAATTACAAAGTGGATGAGTACGTTCAATGTTTAACTAAAAAACAGTCTTTCCAAGTTACAAAATAAAGGGTTTGAAGCTATACTAGACCCACAAACGGGGCACATGGTAAGGATGAACAGCGCACAACGCCATTAACAGTGAAGTGTCCCTTTCTTTCGCGTCAAAAAAGCCGCCGGAGAAACTCCAGCGGCCTAAGCCTGTCCATCATAATACCAATTATTTCGCCGAGCAAGCTCGACTATTGCGTCGAGGCAAGCTCGACTATTGAATCCAGACATTCTTCTGGGACTCTATAACGCCGTCGGAAGGGACGAACTCGCCGTAAGCCGAGAACAAATAATTCTCGCCGCGGACATTGCCTTCCTTTTGGCCCGTGTGGCCAAAGGAACGGCCCACGTCGTGCATGCGCTTAAGGTCCATAAGGAAGAGCAGGCTGTTGCCCGTAAGCCCGCGGCGTGACATGTTCTGCTCCACACAGCTTATCAGGTAGATGCCATCCTTAATTTTAATGTACGCCGTCGGCTCGTCATAGGGGTGCTTGGCCCATTCCTCCGCCTCCTCCGGCGTGAGTGGCTGCACACTCCTGAACGCGGGGGTATCCGGAGGGAAAGTGCCGCGCATATAATAGGGATTGTAATATACGTGGATTATCTCCCACTTGGGGGTATAGCGCCAGTGGATACGCTTGCCTATCAGGTCAGTTGTATAGCCGTGGCGGCTGAATGGCAGGGGATAGCCCGGTATATCCAGCGCGCCAAAATCGAATTCGCTTTTTATAAGGTACGGGTATTTCTCGTTAAAATTGGTTATGGAGCGCACAAAAGTCACAAGCCGCTGCTCCAGGTCAATTACCAGGGTTATATTCGTGCGGGGCTTAACGTCCGCCAGCTCGAAATTGACAAAGTATGTCAGTTCATCAGCCTTGGCGCATTCGTAATACTGGCGGGAGGCAGAGGCGCCGAATTCCGTCCGCAGACGGCGTTCCATCCACTCCAGAGTATGTCCGGTGGCGAAACGCACGTAAAAGTCCTCCTCCAGGTTCATGACCAGCTTGAATTCCCTGCCGGCCAGCTCGTAATTGAAGGGCGCCCTGTATTGGGACATGCCCTCAAACTTGGGCTCTTTATTGAAAATGCCGTAATACCCGCCGTCCTGGGACGCGCCGGGCGCGGGCTTGCTGTCTGACACAGCCGTAAAGCGCCGCCGCACATGGAAGGCGTTTTCAATTTCGTCCACCATGGCTATGGCGTAATCCGCGTAGCTGATATAGCTCTCGTTTGTGGAATTGGTGATGGCAAAGTCCCCGCCCAGTGTGTACGTGCCGGTGCGCTTACCGGCGTAATCAAACATATAGGCCGGCGAAAAATAGGTCCAGTTTATGCTGCTCTGCTGCAGCAGCTTAAACCCTTCCATCATGTCGGCAGGGTCCCTGCGCCATTCCTCCGGCAGTTTTTCTATAAACTGGTGCTGCTTGCGCGGGTCGGTATACAGGCTCGCCGCGCCGCCCACCACCAGCAGCCGCACTTCCGGCAGCTTTTCGAACACCGTTATCAGCCGGCCGACGGCGCGTTTATATACACCCTGGTGGTCCTCGTCAAAGGGCAGGCCAAAGGCGCTCACCACCGCGTCCAGCCCCAAGCCGGAGATGTCCTCTGGCTTTAAATCGTAAAGGTCGCGCTCTAAAACATGGCTGTAGCCCTTACCCTCAGCCTTGGAAGCCTTCCGCACAATGGCCGTGACCTCGTGACCCCGGTTCTTGGCTTCGTCCGCTATAAGCGCCCCGGCCTTGCCGCTGGCGCCTAGTACCCCTATTTTCATAGCGGCCGCCTTAAAATTTTACCACCTTGGGCGGTTCTGTGGGCGGGAATTTCTCCAGCACAGCCTCGCCCTTTTCCAGGTAAAACACTTCAAAGATGGGGTTGTCCGGACCCTGGTACAGACCCTTTACCGCAGGCATAGCGTCCATAACCTTTGTCTTAGCCTCAAGGCTTGTGTCAAACACTGCATGTCCGCTTAACCGCAAAAACTGTGAGAAATCCGGCTTGCTGAAAAAGACTTCCGCGTAAGGATTGGCTTGCAGCTGGCTGTACACCTTCTTGGTGTTATTGGTGCAGAACCAGAACTTGCCGTCCTCATAATAACCGAACCCAAAGGCGCGCACTCGTGGCTGCTGGCCTTCCACTGTGGCAAAATAGCCTACTCCGGTTTCCTTGATAAAGTCTATAATTTCCTGCATTACATAAAACCTCCTTTTAATTTTTTTATACGCACGAATGTCGAGATTTTGCCCCAAGGTGCGGGCGAACACAGTTCGCCCCTACGGACGGGTGCATACAGCCGTAAGGGCTAAGACGTGTTTGAAAACTGGATTCCAGCGCGAAATCACGGCGGTTTCATTCGAAATTTCGCGCTTTTATGAATTTTCAAACACGCCTTAACTAACTGTGAAAAATCTAACCGTTCGTCCTTCCTATAGTATACCATAATTATCTTCCGATGTGTCTGCAAAAAAATGCTATATGATACAAAATTTTGTCAGGCGTTCATACTCGCTAAGGAAGACATTTATTACCACTTAAACCGGTCCTTTGTGTCATAGGAGCCAAGGTTAAAGCCTCGGGCGCCGTAGGTGTAAAACTCAAACTGCTGACCGTGATGGATACCGTAGAAGGTGCCTACGTCATGCATTATGCGAGTATTAACCAGCACAACACCCTGTTGGCCAGACCCCAGGGTCTCTATCCAGGAGTACAGGTACACATGGTCATTTATTTTATAGTACTTGCACGGCGCGTGGCCCAGCAGACCCGTGCCAGGACCTTGCAAAATAACCCAGGCAATGGAATAGGGTGTGCCAAAAATATGCTGGCTGGTCATGTCGTCCCTGTAGGACCAGCCCATGGACTTGCCGACCAGGTCACGGGTGAGGTGGTGCCGCCAGGCCATTGGCACGGGGATGCCGTCCCGCTCTATAACCCCGTGGTATACCCGCTGGTTGACGTACCGCGCGGATTGCGGCGTTCCCATAGCTGAAATAATCATGGTCGTCAAATTCATTTCCAAATCCAGCACGCAGGTGACGGACGTGGCCGGGCGGCTGTCCTTGCGCAGGTAGGCCACAAGGTAGATGGCCTTGTCAATTTGCAGCGCCTCGTAGTATTCCTCATGTTCCTCCGGGCTTCCTTCTTCCTGCCAGACCAGTTTGTGCCCGTCAATAAAGCGGTGGCGTATAGCCGTCCCGCCGCCGTCCGCGCGGAGCACAAGCTCGCTGCCGGCGAACCGGGTACTGAAAGCAGGGCGCCGCCCCACCAGGTCGCCGATATGGTAGTTAGGGCAGGCTTTAACAAGTTCCGCCACTTCCTGCTCTGTCATTTCAATGGTCATCCTATGCGGACGGTATGGTCTCAATAGCTGGTTCATTCCCTGCTCCCCTCCCCTATTGGCATGGGCGGCCATGGATAATCTATCCCCTGGTCATTGGGTATGTCCAGATTGGTAAGCTGGCCCACGTATTCCCCTATCGCGCCGAATGTGTAGCACTCGAACCTGCCGCTGCCATTTATGCCGAAAAAACACCCCACGTCGTGCATATCGAACAAGTTCATCAAGGCAAAGCCCTGTATGCCCGCGCCTTCGGTTTCCACCCAGGAGTATATATACACGTGGTCGTTTATCTTTACGTAATTGCAGGGCGAGCTTAACAGCATACCGCCGTAAAAGGTGTTAAAATCCACAAACGCCGAATACCACTTGGAGGCATATATATGCTGTATGGAAAAAGACGGGGAATAGGTCCACACTATGGACCGGCCCACAAGCTCGGTGGTCAGGCTGTGCCGCACTTCCGGCGCCTCTCCGCCCTCAATATAACCGAAAACAATGTCCCTGTCCACTTCACGGGTGGAAATCTCGTTGCCTATTTTGGCGAAAAACGTCGTTACCAGCCTGGTGTCCGTCTCCAGTACAGTCATGCGCGCCTGCCGCGGGGACGTGCCCGCGACAGTGTGGACGAAAAAGATTACGTTATCATCCGCGGTAAGGGCCTCGTAATACTCCGCATGGCTGCTTCCGGCCTCGCTGTTCTTCCAGCGCAGGGTGTGGGCGTCCTCAAACTCGTAATACAGCGTGACCCCGTTGTCATACCGCAGCGTCAGGCTCTTGCCCGCCAGCCCCTCATAAAAGGGCGGCCGCATGGCCGCCAGCCCGCCTGTGTTGTACTCGGTTGATTCCTTTACAATCGCGTCAATTTCTTCCGCCGTAAACTCTGGGTAAATGCTTTTTGCCATTATGTCACCTTCCTTCACAGATATACGTTTGGCTTGGATTCTAAAACCCCGTCGGAATACACAAAGTCCCCAAAGGCCCCGAATATATAGTTCTCCGGACGCACCTTGCCTTCCTGCAAACCCGCGTGGCCAAAGGAGCGCCCCACGTCATGGACCCGTTCCGCGTCAATAAGAAAGAGCAGGGAGTTGCCCGTAAAACCTTTGCGGGACATGTTCTGCTCCATTACGCTTACCAGGTACAGCCCGTCGCGGATTTTCATGTAGGCGGCCTTTTCGTCGTAGGGTTCACGTTCCATCATGTCCCAAAACTCGTCCGCCGGTATTCCGCCCCAGCCCTTGCCTTCCGGGAACGTTACCCTGCAGAAATCTTCGCAGTAATACACGTGGATAATCTCCAGCGTGGGGCTGTAGTGCCAATGTATCCGCCTGCCCACCAGGTCCTTTGTAAACCCGTGGCGTTTCTCCGGTACAGCGAAGCCTGGTATATTGATATAGCCGAAGAAATACTCGCTGTCCACCATGTAGGGGTATTTTTCGTCAAAGCCTGTAATGGTTTTTACCATTGTCACCAGCCGCGCGTCTATGTCCATGACAAGGGTCAGGTTTGTGCGCGGCGTTACGCCCGCCAGCTCGAAATTGACAAAGTACACGCCCTCGCCGCCCTTGGCGCAGTCATACCGAAGCGCCTGGCCCCCGGCTCCGAAAGGCGCCCAGAACAGCGCGCCGCCGGTTATAAAGCAGGCCAGATATTCCTGTCCGCCGTCAAACACCAGGTCAAACTGCTTGCCCGCCAGCTCGAAATTAAGGGGTTCCCTGTACTGGCTCATACCCTCGAACACAGGGGCTTGGGGCGCGATACCGTAGTAAGGCTCGGCAACCGGCTCGGGCTTGCTGTCCGAGGCGGCGGTTATACGCGCCCGCAGGTGTTTGGCCTGCTCGATTTCGTCTACCATTGCTACGGCGTAGTCCTCATAGCTGATATAGCTTTCGCCGGAGGAATTTTTTACCGCCGCGTCGCCGCCCAGAACATAAGAGCCTGTGCGTTTCCCGCGGGAGTCAAAGGTTACGGCTGGCGAAAAATAGGTGTAATTGACGCCGCTGCCGCGGAATTCCTCCAGGGCTTGGGCCATATCAGCCGGGTCTCTGCGCAGGGTTTCCGGCAGGGTCTCAAGCACTTTGCCGGTTTTGCTCTCGTCCGTGTACAGGCTGGCTGCCCCGCCTACAATCAGCAGACGCGTCTTAGTTTTATCAAAAATTTTAATAAGGTGCCTGGCGGCCTTCTGGTAGGCACAGTCTTCGTGCCTGCCGCCAAAGGGCAGGCCGTAGGCGCTCACCACGGCGTCAAAGCCCTTTATGTCCGCGGGGGTCAGTTCGAACAAATCCTTTTTAATTATGTCCAGGCCAAGCCCCGCAACCTTCTCGGGCCTTCGCACTATGGCCGTGACGCTGTGGCCCCGGCGTTTAGCCTCGGCGGCTATCCGCTTGCCCGCCTTGCCGTTTGCGCCTATTACCGCTACTTTCATAATTCCCGCCTCCTTAAACCGTGTAGAATGGTGGTTTGGACTCCAGTCCGCCGTCAGAGTACACAAATTCGCCGTAGGCCCCGAACAGGTAATTCTCCGGCAGATAACCCTCGCCGCCGAACTGGCCCGTATGGCCGAAGGAGCGTCCCACATCGTGCACCCGTTCCGTGTCCATCAGGAACAGCAGGCTGTTGCCTGGCAGACCGCGCCGTGCCATGCTCTGTTCTATTATGCTTACAATGTACAGGCCGTCCCGCACCTTAATGTAAGCGGCTTTTTCGTCGTACGGGTTTTCCAGCCAGCCCTCGCGCTGCTCCGGCGCGGCGGGCGGCATGCGTTTGAGTGCCTCCGGCGTGAAGGTAGCGCGGATATAATTGGGATGATAATACACATGGACTATGGAGAATTCCGGGCTGTAATGCCAATGAATCCGCTTGCCTACCAGGTCAGTGGTATAACCGTGGCGTTTCTTGGGCAAGGGGAAATCTGGCAGGTCGATTGCGCCGAAGTCGAAATCCGTATCAACCAAGGTGGGATACCGGAGGCTGTAGCGGGTATAGGAGCGTGCCACTGTTACCAGGCGTGTCTGCAGGTCGAGCACCAGAACGACATTAGTGCGGGGTTCGGCGCCGGTAAGCTCGAAGTTGACGAAGTAGGCCGAATCCTTAACCTTGCCGCATTCGTAGTGTTCACGGTAGGTTTTATCCGCGCTTGTCCATTCCAGCTGCTTAGTGGCTAGGAAGGTAACGAGGATATCGCTGCCCCTGTCCATTACAAGGGAAAACTGCCTGCCCGCCAGCTCGTAATTAAGCGGTGCGCGGTAGCGGCTTATGCCCTCAAAGACAGGTTTTTTCTTTTCCGTGCCGTAATATTCGTCCTTAGGGGCGGTCTGCCGTTCGGACACAGCGGTAAAGCGCCTGCGGATATTAGAGGCGTCCTCGATTTCGTCCACCATAGCCACGGCGTAATCGGCGTAGCTTATATAGCTTTCGTTGGCGCTGTTGGTGATTACAAAGTCACTGCCTGGCGTATAGGCTCCTGTACGGGCGCCGTTGGGGTCAAAGGTGGCGGCGGGCGAAAAATAGGTCCACATTACGCCGCTGTTTTGCAAGTTTTCGAAGGCTTTTGCCATATTTAACGGCACATGCCGCCATTCCTCCGGGATATCCTCTGACAGGCGGTGGCGCTTGCGGGGGTCTGTGTACAGGCTGCCCGCGCCGCCCACCACCAGCAGGCGGGTTGACGGCGCGGCCTCGAATATTTTTATCAGATGTGTCATGGAAGTTTGGTGCGCTTCCGCGCTTTGCGGGTCAAAGGCCGTGCCGAAGGCGTCCACTACCGCGTCGAACCCTGCCACGTCCTCTGCGGTTATGGCATAAATATCCTTCTCTAGTACTGCGTAACCCTTGCCGGATACCTTGCTCGGGTCACGCACTATGGCCGTTACATCATGTCCGCGCTCCTTGGCTTCCGCCGCTATGAGGCTCCCTGTTTTGCCTGATGCTCCTATTACTCCTATTTTCATTTTTGTGCCTCCTTTTTAATAATAAGACCTTAAAACCTTAAGACCTTGGGGCCAACGGACAGTTCACCGTTAGGCCCCAAACCCCGCTGGGGACTCGTCCCCGATAGTTGAGCTTGCTCGACGCAGACCCCCTCTTAAGTGCGGCTAGTACGGCGTTTCTTGATCAGCTGCAGCCTGCCTGTGTTCGCCCGCGCCGCGCACTGCATAAGCACGCTTCGCTTCATGCGCAAAAGACGGGTCAAGGGGCGAAGTCCCTTGCGGGGGGTTGGGGGCAGAGCCCCCAAGGTCTTAATCTTTTTACCTTAACCGCGCGGCCACAGCCAGGAAAACGGAAGCGCCCCAGGCGGCCAAGGGAGCGCCAATCTGATTTTCGCAGTAGCGTTCCTTGAGCCTGCCGAATTTCGGGTCTGCCCTGAAGGAGCTTGTGCCCAGCACAGGACCGTAAACCTGCAGCGCGTTTAAATACCGTATGGCTATCTTCCTGGCTGCTTCGCATTCGCCTGCGTCAAATAACCCGAAAATAATCTGGAAATTAACCGGCGCGATAACCGGTCCCCGGGTAAAGGAAAACATCGTAAAGTCCGGGGATTTCATGCTCTCGGAAGTAATGCCGTAGTCTGTTAAAAAGTCTTCCTCGTCCAGTACCCTGTCGCGGATTTTTTCCACAATCGCCCTCGGCAGACGCCTTCCCAGCAGTATGGGCTGGATTTGCGCCGCGCTCCCGCATTTGTATAACTCCCCTGTCCTTACTACCTTGGACCGGAACTGCTCCCCGTCCCACAGCTCGTTTATAAGAAACTCCAGGGTCCGGTTGGACTCCGCCGCCCAACGCAGAGCCTCATCTCGCCGCCCAAGCCGCTCCGCCAGCTTGGAAAGCGCCTCGTCCAGCACTGCCATATAGGCCATAAGGTCCGGCGATTGAACCGGCAGCCCTGCGTTAAATAGGGACGACTCGTCGTAACCAGACTCGTCCACGTGGTAATAGGACGGAAACCCTGTGCCCGCGTGGTCATGGTGCTGGAACCACCAGCCTCGGTAGCGGGCCAGTTTGTCGTACAGCGTTCTGTAGTCCTTTTCTGTCAGAGCGCCAGTGTCGAAATTGTCCAGAATATAGCACACGGCGTACCCGAACAGCGGCGGCTTGGTAGATACCCAGTTCTCCTGGTTCATGTCTGAAACATTATCCGGTATGCCACCCCGCTCGTCTTGAAAATTAAAGAAGGTCAGCAGCATGCGCCAGGCCCGCCGCGCGTCCCAGGCCATTGACACGGCCGCGTAGCTGTGGTGCCACCCAAAACCGCGCACCAGCAGCAGCTTGTGCATGTACAAAAGCGTGTCCGCCAAACTCCCGCGGGGACCCATCTGGTGCATCCATACAACCCAGGCGCAGCGCCGTGCGGTTTCCGCGTAAATTTCCGGCACAGGCGGATAGGCCGCCTGAAATTCCTCGAAGTCCGCCAGAGTCTCGGATACCGCTTCCTCAAAGGGCCGGTAGCTCTCAAAGGCCAGCCCGCTGGAATAGTATTCGTGTATGGCCATTTCCCCCGGGCCCGCTGCCTGAGACGCCAGGTCTATGACAAAGGGAAAGGGCCGCACTTCCCTGAAATTCCATTGGGCCGTTGTGGCGAACTTTCCCGTAATGCCCTTGAACAGCAGCTTGCCCATGAAGTTCAGGCCCACTTCCAGTTCGTCCGCCGCGCGGATGTCAGCGCCCTCGTGCATTTCCGGCTCGTAGACGAACCGCAGGGTCAGCCCCGTAACCCGCGCCCGCATCACCTGGGGGCCGTCGTAAGTAAACTCGGCCGTGCCCTCCGGGGTTTTAACCGTAAGCCGCGCCTCGTCCGAATAGTACGTAAAGGGCTGTTCCGCGCCGGATTCGTCCAGGAAACTCAGTTTCATTAGATTAGGCCGCTTGATTGCCACACTTTCCGAACGACAATGGGTAAAGTAAAGGGCGCCGTCCTCCTTGTTTTCGTATATTGAAATAAATGCCCCTGCCCGGGAGAATGGTATATTGGTCAGGTCGAAATGACGGTTTGTGCCAAAGAGAATCATAGGGCACCCTCCTTTTCCGCGTGATACAGCATATTGCCCAGTACAAGGAACACCACCGCGCCCCAGGAGCCGAAACCGCCGGGAATCATCCTGACGTTCTTGGGCAGCGGAGGCAGCACGGGCCGGGCGCCGGTGGGCTTGGGGTCCTTCTGCGGCGGGCTGGCCACTATTGTCTGCGGCCCTACTTCCAGGGATTTTTCGCACCAATTCCTGGCGTTGTGCAGCGCCACGTCCACCTGTCCCGCGTTGTACAGCCCCACTGTCATCATCAGCTGCACCGGCGCGAGAATCATACCCAGCATAAAGGAGCCGTAAGTCACGTCGTACAGCGGGCTTTGCTGGCTTTCGGAGGCGAACCCGGCAGGCATGAAGAATGTGTCCGGGTTATGGACCGCCTTGCCTATTTTTTCGCGTATCACGGCTGGCAGCCGCTTGCCCAGGATAATCGGCTGATAAACCGCGATGCTCTCCACGTCTACAACCTCTCCGGTATCCGGCTTGAAGCACACAAACTTCTCGCCGTTCCAAAACTTATCTACCATTTGAGCCAGCATAGTTTCCGACCGGGACTGCCAGGCCTCGGACTCCTCCGGCTTGCCCAGACGCGCGGCCAGTTTTCCGCAGCACTCCATAAGCAGCACAAGAAAAGCCGCTATGTCCGGCGTGGCCACCGGCATTCCCTTATGGAAAATAGAGGCGTCGTCCCAGCCCGATTCGTCCCCGTGCACATAGGCCACCAGGCCGTCCTTGTCCCTGTCCCGGAAGGTAAGCCAATAATCCGCCCAGCGGCACATAGGCTCGTAGAGTTTTACGCAATGGGCCGCGCTTAAGGCTTCCAGCCCCACCCTGTCCAAGATATAGCTAAGGGCGAACCCCTGAAAGGGCGGCTTTGGCGCCAGCATAGTGACATAGCGGTCGCTGGCGCTGTCCGGCAGCATTCCGTGTTCGTCCTGCAGCGTGAACATGGAATAGAGCAAGTCAACGGCAAGGTCCAAATCCTGCCACAGCGCCATGGCGTGGTAGCTCTGATGCCAGCCCATGGCCCGCATCAGCGGCCCTACCCGCAGGAAGTATATCATTGGCGTAGTGAGCATAGTCTTGGGCGCCAAGTAGCATATCCAAATAACGTAGACGGCAAAGAGCCTCACATGTGCGTAACGCTCCGGCACCGGCTCGTACTTGGCGCACCAGTCCTCAAAGTCCCGCAGGTTTTCCGCGGCGCAGGCGTCAAAGGCGCCCAGTTCAGCAGGCCGCTCCACGCTGGACAGCGCGTACTGGATATAGCCAAACAAGTCGCCGTTAGCGTCCGGGTACCACAGCACCTCGGTATCATCCGGGCGGATGGCGAGCACGTCCCAATGGCCGTTATGGGTCTGGCGGCCTGTAACCGGCTCAAACAGAAAGGCCCCAATAGTAGGGAAGGCAGCGTAGACCGTGCCGTCCAGCCGGTCCAGGAACTGTTCATGAGGCTCAAACTTTATAAAAAAGCGCAGGCCCAGCCCTGTTCCGCGCAGCAGCAGGCGCTCGCAGCCGTCGAAGCAGATTTCCACCTGCAGAGGGTGTTCTTCCGTGCCGCCTTCCGCCTCTATGGTTATTTTGCCCGGTGTGGCGGTATAGGTGTAGGGCACGGGTTTGCCCTTTAGTGTGGGTTCCATTTGTATCAGGTTATAACGGGACGAGCCGTCTGTTACGGAATTGGTATAGGCTATGAAAAAGACCTGCCTGGCCTCCTCCGCTTCCGACTCATAGCCGTTCAGGACCATCAGGCGCGCCAGTCTCCGGCTGAATGGCACCAGGTTCAGGTCCAGGTCTTGCACCGATATTTTCATTTAGAACACTCCTTTGCTCTCCATAGGCGCAAATTTTAGGAATGAGAAAGGTCAAAAGATTAAGACCTTGGAACTTCGCCCCATACGCGCGAACTTAAGGCTTGGGGAAGGTTATAAGGATTAAGACCAACGGACAGTTCACCGTTAGGGGCCTAACGATGGTTTGTTCGTTGGCCCCAAACCCCGCTGGGGATTTCATCCCCAGACCCCTTCTTAAGTACGTGAAGTGCGGCACTTTTTTGTAGGGGCGAACTGTGTCCACCCGCTTTCAATAAAAGGGTGGGGCTTCGCCCCCGATAGTCGAGCTTGCTCGACGTAATCTGCAGCATATGGACCGCGCTCCCCTAAGGCGCGTTTGAAAAATTCCTTAAAGCGCGAAATTTCGAATGAAATCACAAGCCCAATTCCCCGCGACCTTACCCAGCGGCCGGCTGTTGGCGGATCATCTGGTACATGTGCTTCAAGAAATTAACAGACAGCAACACGGCGATTATGGTGGTCAAAATGTCAGCCACAGGCTGGGCGAAAACAAAGCCGTTAAGTCCGAAAATGCGCGGCAGTGTAAACAGCAGAGGAATATAGAAAAGGCACTGCCTGCCCAGGGTGATAATCATGGCGTTAAGGGACTTGCCAAGCGCCTGGAAGGTGACGGTAAGGGTCAGCTGCAGGCCCACAAAGGGCATGGCCCAAACCAGCGCCTGCAGGAGCATATTGCCCGCCAGCACCGTGGCGTTGTCGTCAATAAAGAAACGTATCAGCGCTTGCCCGAAGAACCGGAAAATAAGGGCAAAAGCACAGGCCAGGCCGGTAGCGTAAGCCGTCGTTATCCACAGTCCTTTTACAAGGCGCTTATACTTTTCCGCGCCGTAGTTGAACCCTGCAAAGGGCTGATACCCCATTGTAAGGCCCATGAGCAGGGACAGGCAGAGACTGCCCACGCGCATGTACACTCCAATGCCGGCCACAAGTATGTCTCCGCCTTCCTTTAAAATACCGCCGAACCCCGAGGCTATCATATTGCTCAATACCATGGAACCACTCATAACAATTTGGGAAAGAGCGGAGGGCGCACCAATCTTAAAGGTCTCCGCGTAGATTGCGCCGGAGGGTTTGAAGTCTGCCGGAGCGATAGAAAGCAGGGAGCGTTTGGCGATAAAATGCCGCAGGTAGTAGACACTGGAGCACAGGTGGCCGATTACCGTAGCCCAGGCCGCGCCTGCCGCGTTTAAACGGAAGCCCAGAATAAAAATGGGGTCTAAAATTACATTTATAATAAGCCCAATAGACATGCCAATAGTAGCCTGCAGCGTGGCGCCCTCGCTGCGCAGCAGGCCGCCCATGGCGATATTGGCGGCCATAGGCACGCTAAACCACACGATAACAGTAAAATAGTCGTTGGCATGCCCCCAAGTGTCCGGACTAGTGCCTACGCTGCCCAGGACACTGTCCTTAAACACAAGGAGCACCAGCGTGATAATCAAACCTGTGGCAATGGTTGTGTAAAAGGCCACGGCGCTGGTTTCCCGCGCCTTATCGACCTTGCCTGCGCCCAGCTGCCGCGATATTACGCTTGCCGAGCCTACGGCGAACATATTCCCTAGGGCCTGTATAATAAAGAACAGGGGCGAGGCCAGAGATATACCCGCCACAATTAACGGGTCGTTGGTCTGGCCGATAAAGTACGTGTCTGTCAGGTTATAGAGCATCTGCACCGCCATGCCGAGCATAGCGGGCAGCGCCAGCCGGATTATGCCCAGGGCCACAGGGTATTCGCCCATAAATTTTAATTTATCGTCTTTCATTGCCACTCTCATTTCGTTTAAGGACAGCGAACTTAAGGAATAAAAAAGGTCAAAAACGGCAGACCTTGGGGGCAGAGCCCCTAACGGCGAACTATCCTTTGGTCTTAATCTTTTGACCTTTCCCAAACCTTAAATTCGCGCCTGCGGACCGGATTGTTTACTGGTTGTCCGCCAAAAACTGTGCGAATTGAATCTTTGTCTGTTCAAGGACCAAATCAGAGCCGGCCTGTTTAAGGAGACCGATATACTCGTCCAGCTTGGCCTCGGTATCGTCGCCGAATACACCCAGGTCAAAGGAGGAGGCCCATTCCTGATTAAGGGAGTTTATAAGGGCGGTTTCCGCCTCAAAGGCGCTGTTATCAACCGTAAAGCCGTCCACAGGGAACCGGGCCGGGTCCAGGTTGGCCTTGTCGTATTGCTCGCGGATGGCCTTTACTTGCGGGACAATACCGCCTTCGCCCGGATTAAGCAGACTGCGCAGGCACCATGCCCAGCCGCTCCAGGGATAGGCTTCCGCGCTGGGGCCGGGCTCGTGGCTGTTGTCTTCCGCCAGAATATAGTGCTCGCCTTCCACTCCGCCCTGCATAAGGTTATTTATTTCATAATCGTTCTTCATAACGTCAATGGCAAGGGCCGCGCGCTCCGGGTTCTTGCTGAAGGAGGTTATGGCCAGCGCGTCGTAGTTGTAGGGCGAAATCCGGGTATTGGTTGTGGGCGACATAATATTAAAGTATTCCACTTCAATGCCTTTTTGCGCCATTTGCACAATATCCTCGTTAGCGGCCTTGTACATGCAAATGTCCGAGGCGCTCTTGCTTTCCTTAAACAGGTCAGTTATGTGGGTCACGCCCGTTATGGCGTTGGAAGGCCACACGCCGGCCTTGGCCCAGGAAGCCATGCGCAGGCAGTATTCCCGGTATTCCTGGCTTTCTACACTGTTAAAGAGGTCTTCCGGCTTGACCACGCCGGAGGTATCCGCGTCCCACATGGCCGCGCCCACTGGCATCCAGTTGTTAAGGCCCTGCAGGAATGTCATGGACATAGGCAGCGTGGGGTTGGCGTACATGGCGAACATACCGGAATCTTTCTCTCCGCCTGCCACCGCGAAAAGGTATTCCTCAAACTGGTCGAGGCTGGTTATTTCCGGTATATTGTACTTGTCACGCATGTCCTTGCGCACGACCACGCCGTAGGCTTGTTCATAATCAGACTGGTTGCGCGGTATTTGATACAGCTTGCCCCTGTACATTGCCTGGTTCCAGCTGACCGGGACCTGGCTCTTCATGGTTTCGGGCATCCATTTCTGCATAAACTCTTCCGTCAGCTCATAAAACGCGCCGTTGTCCGCGTGGGTGGTAAACGGCCCGATGTACGGGTGCGTCATAATTATATCCACGTCCTCGCCTCCGGCAAGCACCAACGGATACTTTGTCTGGAAATCGGACAAGGGAATAATCAGTACTTCCACAGTGGTGTTAATCAGCTCCCGCATCCTATCGCTGGCGATTTTAACAACCCTGTCATGGTCCGAACCCTTAGTACCCACAGCGTAAAAAATCAGGTTTACTTCCTTGGACGTGTCAAAACCCGCCCAGGGGTTGTCCTCCGTCCCAACCGCCGGCGCGTCTTGATCCGGCGGCGCGCTGCCTGCCGGCGCCTGGCTCGCGCTGCCGCAGCCAGCGGCCGCGATTATCAGCGCCAAAATCAGCGAAATTAAAGAAATACGTTTCATCCTTTTCTCCTCCTAAATCTTATAGAATTGTGAATTTATTATAGCCGCGAAAATGTATCTGTCCGCGAGTATAAGCAAGGGCTTTCGCCCGAACTGCCGGCTTGAAAAATCACCCCTTGACCGCCCCGAT
Organism: Clostridiales bacterium; assembly: GCA_031297485.1. Taxonomy (GTDB): domain Bacteria; phylum Bacillota; class Clostridia; order Lachnospirales; family JAISYE01; genus JAISYE01. The sequence goes on along the minus strand of JAISYE010000102.1, from coordinate 6,487 downwards.
TGTAAGCCCTTTGACAAAGTAGCGCTGTACAAAGGGGTACAGCAGAATAATTGGGCCGGTGGTGATAACGGTCATAGCCATCTTCATTGTTTCCTGCGGCAGGGAAACCCTGACGCTGTCCACACTGACGCCCATGGCCACCAAATTCTTGAGGGCCTGGACGCTGTTAATCATCTCCTGCAGGAAATATTGCAGGCTCATTTTTTCTTCCCTTGTAATGTAGAGCAAAGTGTTGTACCAATCGTTCCAGTAAGCCAGCGCGGAAAACAGCCCCAAGGTGGCTAGAAGCGGCTTGCACAAAGGCAGAATAAGCCGGAAGAAAATCACCATGTCATTGGCGCCGTCCACCTTGGCGGATTCTGTAATCTCGTAGGGCACGCTCTTGATGAAGTTTTTGGCAATTATCATATTCCACACAGAGAACATCAAGGGCAGCACCAGGGCGATATAGTTATTTTTAAAACCCAGGTAGCGTGTGCATAAAATATAGGTGGGCACAAGCCCGCCATTAAACAGCGTGGTAAAGAAGAAGAACAGCGAAAACCCATTGCGCTGGGGGAAGTCCCTGCGCTGGAGCACATACCCTGTCATGGTAGCCATAAGCACGGCCAGGGCCGTACCGATTATTGTGGCGCCCACGGTGTTGCGGTAGGCCCACAGGATGCGCTGGGGGTTGCGGAACGCCAGGGCATAGGCTTCCGTCGAAAATTCCTTAATAAAGAAGGTATAGCCGTTCTTCATCAACGAGGCTTCGCTTGTAAACGAGGTTATAAACACAAGCACGAAGGGCAGCACGCAAAGCAGGCCGTACAGCGTGACCAAGGTATACCCGATTGCGCAGAACACAAGTTTATCCCGCTGTATAATCTTATTGTTGGATACCACTGGGTTACCCCTCCTTTCAGAACAATGAATAATCCGGCTGAATCTTCTTTATAATGGCGTTGACAGTCATAATGGTTATAAAGCACAGCACGGACTGATACAGGCCGGCGGCGCTGGCCATGCCCAAGTCGCTTGTTGAGGCCAGGGCGCGGTAAATAAACAAGTCCAGAATATCGGCCTTGGGCAGCAGCAGGGCGTTGTTGCCAATCAGCTGGTAAAACAGCCCGAAGTCACCTCGGAAAACCTGACCAAGCGCAAGCAGGAACATAATAATCATGGTAGGCACCAGGCAGGGCAGTGTGATGTGACGGATGCGCTGCACCAGGCCCGCCCCGTCGATAGCCGCCGCCTCGTGAAGCTCCGGGTCGATGCCGGTTATAGTTGCCAGGTAGACTACCGAACCGTAGCCGATAGTTTTCCAGGAGCGGAAGGCCACCAGCAGGTAAGGCCAAGGGCTGGCGTTGGCGTACAGGTTTATGCGCTCGCCGCCCAGTGAGGAAATAATCCCGTTAAGCATACCGTATTCGAAGCTGAACACAGCCTGCACAATAGCCGCCACAACAACCCACGAAATAAAGAACGGCAAAAACATAAAGGATTGAAACAGCCGTTTAAATTTTTTGCTGGTAAGTTCGTTAATGATAATGGCAAACCCTACCTCAAAGAACATGCCCACAGTGATAAAGGCCAAGTTGTAAAGCAGCGTGTTACGGGTAAGGAACCACAGCTTATTGGACATAAACAAAAATCTGAAATTGCTTAGCCCCACCCAATCGCTGCCAAAGATACCCTTAACGTAATTGAAATTCTTAAACGCGATAACAATCCCGGACATAGGCAGGTATGAAAAGACGATTACATACGCCGCCGCCGGCAGCAGCATCAGCCACAAATAACGGTTGTTCCACGAGGTCCTAAAGAACCTTTTTGCTTGCACAACGCTCACTCTCCCTACGAAACGAATCCTGCGTAATAGTCGGGCTTACTCGACGTACACGTTTATTATAACACGTCGAAATATTTATGGGTCTTAAAATATCTGCGTTTTGCATAAAAATATTGTCATGTCCTCTTTGACCGGGAACTTTTTATGAAGGCGTGTGGTTTGCCTGGGCAGCGGATCGGAATTTTGCACATTTCACGGTCACAGCTCGGCTATTGACGAGGGGTAAGAAAGGTCAAAAGATTAAGACCTTGCGGCTCCGCCCCATAGACGTGAACTTATATACTCACACACGAAAACATCTTCTAAAAATCTTTCAGTGTTTTCGTGTGTGAGCAACCAACAACCGGCGTGAAAAGTGCATTTCTTTTCGCGCCTTAGTATAGCTTGGGAAAGGTCAAAACCCCTAAAACCTTGGTGCTCTGCCCAAAACCCGCTGGGGATTTCATCCCCAGACCCCTTTTTAAGGGCAGCGAGTGCAGCGCTTTTGATGCAGGGGCGAACTGTGTTCGCCCGCGGCTATATAATTGGAGGGCATATCATGACCGTCAAAACCGTAAACCGCTTTGTTCGCAAACAGCTCGTCCAGCGCCATCATAACCACGAAAGGATAGACATCAAGGGTAAAAATCCAAACGCTGCGGCGGGCAGTTCTGTAAAATGATATTGGCGCAATAAGCCAAAAAATTTTACAGGAGGTTTCGCTATGAAACAACACCAATTGTACGGGTACGCGAGGGTGTCCACAAAGGAACAGCACGAGGACAGGCAGCTTCTCGCGCTGAAGGAGTTTGGGGTGGCGGATAAAGACGTGTTCGTCGAGAAACTGTCGGGCAAGGACTTCAACCGGCCTGTTTACAGGCGGCTCGTGAAGCGGCTGAAAGAGGGCGACACGCTCGTGGTGAAGAGCATTGACAGGTTGGGCAGGGACTATGAGGAAATCTTGGAGCAGTGGCGTGTTATCGGCAAGGAGCTTAAGGCGTATATCGTCGTGCTGGATATGCCCCTGCTGGACACGCGCAAGAAAGATATAGACCTGACGGGGACGTTTGTTGCCGACCTTGTGCTTCAAATTTTGAGTTACGCCGCCCAAACGGAGCGGCTGAACATCCGGAGCAGGCAAGCCGAAGGCATAGCAGCAGCGAAGCTGAAAGGGGTCCGGCTTGGCAGGCCGCCAAAGGAGCGCCCCGCCCATTTAGGCGAATACGCTGCAAAATGGCAAAACGGCGAACTTACTGCATGGGAAGCGGCTGAATTGCTGGGGATTGCCGAAAGCACATTCCGGCGCTGGGCAAAGCAGGATAAATAAATCCCGCGCCAAAAAACATACTTTTTGGCGCAAAGGCGACACTGTAGAAGTCAAAAATATCCATCGGTCCGCCAAATGCTCTAAACCTCGAAAAACACAAGGTTATACCACCACCTTTTTATTATATCATTATTGGCGATTACCGTCAAACATTGCGCGCCAAAAAGTATATATTTTGACTGTTCAGCGCAATAATTTCCTGCGTACACTCTGTAAAAAGGAAGTACCGCGTAAAAATTGACAAATTTGTGCGTATCACAACGCGGAAAGGAGGGGAAAAATGAAAAGTGATAACAAGGAAAGGCTGAAGGAACTTGGGGACGGCGCCAAAGAACTTTTGGAAGGCGCCGCGCCGTATGCCCTGTTAGCCTCAATAAAGCTGTCCGGGAGAAATGTGCGCATACCTCCTGGGCAGGGCGAGAAATCATTGAAATTAATTGAAGGCGGCGCCGGCAAGTTAGGACGTGTTTGAAAGCTGGATTCCAGCGCGAAATTACAGCGGTTTTATTCGAAATTTCGCGCTTTGAGGAGTTTTCAAACACGCCTTAGGTAAATCCATTAAAAAATTGTGGGGTAATATGGACATCTGAATCGGCGCCGGGCAGGCAGGGCCGCGGAGACTTTATAAAGGCCGGAATCACCATGCTCTGTGTATTACACGAGCGTAAGACGTATTCAAGTAAGGGGGACAACCCCCTAAAAAATCACGAGGAGGCAAGAAATATGAGCAACGGATTGGAAAAGAAGGATTTGGCGGTGAGCGCGTACACGCTCATCAATTCAAAGGCGTCGTCCAACATGTGGCTGCAGGGAATCAGCGGGGTGGTCGGCTTCCCCTTTACGACAATCGCGGACGTGGGAGTTATCGCCACACATTATGTGCCCATGTTCAACGGCATACGCCGTATTTACGGCAGGCAATCGTTGACGGCGGAGGTTATCGCGCCGCTGGTAACGAATATCTCAAAAGAACTGCTGCTGGACATCGTGTTCGACAAGGTATTGGGCAACATCCCCCTGATAGGCATACCGCTCAACGCCATATGCGCCAAGGCCATGACGTGGCGGCTGGGCATACTGTTTTCCATGCTGTCCAGCCGGGGCGAAGGAATCGACAATAACACAGCGAGCGACGCGGTTGTCGTCATACGGGGGATTTTCCCCAAAAGCGCATTCGGGTTCGCCACGCCGCCCCTTAAAGATTTTGAGGGCATCGTAAACTCAGTTTACGAAACATCGCACCGGGAATTTTCGGACAAGGTGAGCGCGGCCAAGGCAGCGCTGATGAACTGACTATCGCCCGCCAGCGTATGAAACAGGAACTGGGATAAGGGTCATGATGGATTTAAAAAGAAAATATATACTCACGAAGCACCACCATGACTGTCAGGGACAAAGACCCAATAAAACGAAATAGGAGGCAGGCCCATGAAGTTTAACGCGAAGCAATTTATCATTGGCGCTGTTGCCGGTGCGGTTTTTGCCGCCGTACCCTCCGCGGCCCAGGCCACAGGAGGAATCCCGTCTGCCCGATACTCCGCGGCGGACGTGGCTGGCGGCCATGCCAAGGCGCCGCTTACGCCCGGGGAAATTGAAAAAAAGTGTGCTCCGGCCGTATTCCATATTGAAATGTGCGACAGAAACGGCTATGCTTTCGCTGCGGGGAGCGGCTCTTTTATCAGCAAAAGCGGGCTTGCCGTCACATGCCTGCACGCGGTTGAGGGCGCGTACATCGAACGGGTAATGACAAGCGACGGCAAATGGTACGGCGTAAAAGGCGTTTACGGCGTCGATAAAGAACATGATTTGGCCTTAATTCAGGTGGACGGCGGCGGCATTGATTTCCCATACCTTGAAACAGGCGATTCTGAAGGCCTCCCGGCGGGGCGGACAGTTTATACCATAGGCTATCCCGACGGCGCGTATTCTTTTTCCGCCGGCGTAATAACGGGCGTTACAGACGGCGGCTTTATACAATCCACCGCCACGGTGGGCCAAGGCAGCAGCGGCGGCGCGCTTGTGAATGAATATGGCGAGCTGATTGGGGTAACGCCGATAAAGCACGCGGAAGGTTCGCTGGCGCGGCCTATCAGTCTGATAGAAGCTCTCGGCCGCGGCAAACTTCTCACATTTGCCGAACTCATGCGGAGCATCCGCTCGCCAAGATACGCGGATTACTTTACCGCGCCGGATTTCGGCAAAATTATGGGCCTTCCCTCAAAAAAAGAGGGGACCTATGAGGGCTATGCCGAAACCTATTTCTGGCACTACGCGCTTTCCGGCCGGAACGGCGCGGACGGCTACTGGCAGGCCGCCGGCGGATATATTGACGCCCTTTCCGAACAGGGGTTTCGGCTTGTAAGCGAAAGCATGAACACAAAGTTTTACAGAAACAGTGACGGCCTGTACGTAGGTCTGTGCAATCAGGCCCATTCCGACGACCTTAACAGCGACACCACGATATTCACCTCCAAAGACGAAAAGTTCGCCGCCGATTATGTTAAGACCTATGGCGTTCCCTCGGGTGAAGGCGGGGATTATACGGCAAACACCAGTTATTACGGCAATTACACAGCAGTGCCCGATTTCGGCAAAGTGATGGCCATTGAGTTGGTTGACCGTGGGTATTGGACGGATTATGATGAGACTTATTTTTGGCATTATTCTCTGCCTGACTGGGAAAATTTAGACGCGTATTGGACCGCCGCGGACAAATACTTTGAAATACTCCTTCAGCGCGGCTTTGCCCTTGCGGACGAAAACGGCCGCGCAAAATTCTACAAAAACAAGGACGGCGTGTTCGTCGGCATATGGCATGAGATACTCGGCGGGGACAGCAACACCACCATCATGGCTTCCAAAGATAAGGATTTCGCGGATTACTACCTACTTTACACCGCAATGCCGGATTTCGGCAAAGTAATGGGCGTGAACCTCTTTGGTACGATGGGCTTCAGCGCCGGAACGCACGCGCGCCTTTACCTCCTGCCAGACTGCCGCAGTGTGGGACGGTTTTGGGACGCCGCGGGCAAATATTTAGCGGCGCTGGACAGCTACGGATATACGCCTGTTGGTGAGAATAAAACCAAGAAATTTTATAAAAACAGCCAGGGTATTTACGCCGGCGTGTGCTACGACCCCGACGAGGGTTTTAACAGAAACGCCACGATTATTTTTACAAAAGATGGGGATTTTGTCGCTAACAGCTTGAAAACAGAGTGAGGCATTAAAGAATGACGAATTATACTCACACACGAAAACATCTTCTAAAAATCTTTCAGTGTTTTCGTGTGTGAGCAACCAACAACCGGCGTGAAAAGTGCATTTCTTTTCGCGCCTTAGTATAATTA
>JAISYE010000101.1 GCA_031297485.1 Clostridiales bacterium | reverse complement strand
AGCTTTTTTGACTTCATGTAATGCATCTTCGCGCTGCGCTTAAGAGGTGTGTTATTATCAAACATCTCCTTCACCTCGCGGTTTATCTCAATAAAACACGCGTCGCAGTACCTTCCGGTCGTGATAGGCTTTCCGCAGGACTCGCAGGTTATCTCTCCGCGCATACCGTTTGTTATTTGCAAACGGCCATCACGAATAAAACGAACAATCAGTTTGGTAGGCACGCCAGTTTCGTGTGACAGCTGGCCCAGGGTGCAGGAAGGGTTTTCGTCCATATACGCCTTAATAACCTCGAACTGACCCTCTTCCTTTTTTTCACAGCTTTTACATATGGGCACTGTCGTAAAAGTAAATAACTTCCCGCATTTAGGGCAGTTTCTCATTTCCATATCGCATCTCTCCTCAACTTTTGACAGTTTTCACTTTAAATAATATTATATCATTAACTGTCTTGAATGAAAAGGGCACCCCTAGGGACACTAATTTAAGGTCCCGGGTTTAGTGTCTATTCAGAGGTGCAAGGCTTATGCTCATTATGAGTGCGCGCGGAGCCGCAAGAAGGGGTATTTTCGCCGAGCAAGCTCGACTATCGCGCTCGCCGCCCTTAAGAAGGGGTCTGCGCCGAGCAAGCCCGGCTATCGGGGGCGAAGTCCCCAGCGGGGTTTGGGGCGGAGTCCCAAGGTCTTAATGTTTTGATGTGTTGACCTCTGAATAGACACGGGTTTAAGGAGATAACTATGGCCTACTGGAATACGCGCGGCCTGCGCGGCAGCGCCTTCGAGGAAATGATAAACTTTACAAACGAGCAGTATATGCGCCACGGGCTGGCGACAATACAAAAAATACCCACGCCGATTACGCCAACCCGCTTGGATAAGGACACACACACCATTTCAGAAGCGTACTTTAACCGTCAAAGCACGGTGGACTATATTGGCGCGGCGCAGGGCGTTCCCATCTGTTTCGACGCCAAGTCCACCGAACGCAAAAACCTGCCGCTGCAAAACGTGCACCGGCACCAGCTGGAGTTTATGTCCGCCTTCCGCGGGCAGCGCGGGCTGGCCTTCGTCCTGGTGCAATTTCAAACCACTGACGAAGTATTCCTGCTGCCCTTTGAAACCTTGCGGGACTATTGGCAGGCCATCCCGTGCGGCGGACGGAAGTCCATACCATACAGCGCTTTCCGGCGCGACCTGCTTGTGAAAAATTCCGGCGGGTTCCCCGTGCACTACCTTGAGGCGGTTAACGTCTACCTCGCGCTTAAATATTAACCACTGCGGGCCGGTTTCGGAATTCGGCCTAACGGTGGTTTTCCGCTGCCGTGCCCAATAGTCGAACCGCGCCCGACGCAACGGAAAAATGTCGGGCTTTGCCCGACTATTCCTAACGGTGAATGTCCGAGGGTTATTATGCGTCGGGTTCTAGTGCCCAAGGGAAAAATCACCGTTAGCTTGTTCGTCGGGTTTTTTATTGCCCATCCCCAAGCTGCCTGGCGATAACCGCCCGCGCCTTGGCCAGGGCCGCGCCCGCCGCCTCCGGCCTGCCGCCTCCGGCCTGGGCCATGCCCGGCCTGCCGCCTCCGCTGCCGCCCGCCTCGGCCATCGCTTCCTTTACTACCTGACCGGCGTTTACGCCGCGCTTGACAATGTCCTCTGTCGCCATAACCACCATGCACAGTTTGCCGTCAGCAACACCGCACAAAGCCGCCGCTCCGCTCTTTAAGGCGTCGCGAACCTTATCGCAGGCCGCCCGCAGTCCGTTCATGTCCATCTGACCCAGGTCGGCCGCGCGCACATTTACACCGCCTATGCGCTCGCCGGAGTTGATTAAACTATCCACAGCCCCGCCGGCCAGCTTAGCCTTAAGGCTCTCCGCCAGCCGCGCCAGTTCTTTCGACTCGTTCAGTACGCTTTGTATCTTTTTTATCACATAGTCCGGCGAAGTCTTTAAAATTTCCGACGCCTCGTTGACAGCCGCGCGCAGAGTGTCGTAATACTCTAACGCGCCAAAGCCCGTAAGCGCCTCTACGCGCCGCACTCCCGCCGCTACCCCGCTTTCGGAAATTATCCTGAAGGTCCCTATCCGCGAAGTATTCGTCACATGGGTGCCGCCGCATAATTCGACACTATAACCAGACATATCCACCACACGTACCAAATCCGAGTATTTTTCGCCGAACAGCGCCATTGCCCCCTTGCCGCGGGCTTCCTCCATGCTGGTTTCAGTTATGGTTACCGGCAGATCCTCCAAGATTTTTTCATTCACCAGCGACTCCACCGTATGCAATTCCCGCGCGGTAAGGGGTGAAAAATGCGTAAAGTCAAACCGCAGCCTGTCCGGCGACACAAGGGACCCCGCCTGCTCCACATGGCTGCCCAGCGTGTCGCGCAGCGCCTTTTGCAGCAGATGCGTCGCCGAGTGGCTGCGCGTGGTGGAAAGACGCCGTTTCCTATCAACTTCAGAAACTGCATTCTGGCCTACGAAAATTTCGCCCTCAGCCACTTTGCCGATATGGGCCGTCCTGCCGCCTGTAATTTTTATGCAGTCTGTTACCCCCACCAGTCCCGTCTCTGTCCTGATTACGCCCGTATCGCCTTTCTGGCCGCCGCTTTCAGCATAAAAGGACGTCTTGTCCAATATAACGGAAACCGCCGCGCCGCTTCCCGCCGCGGCCGCAACTTCATTGTGCTCCGCGTGCAATACAAGCGCGACAATCTTCGCGTCAGCGCAATCCAGCCTGTCATAGCCTGTAAATTCGGCGGGGCCGATACGACCGGCGGGGCCGGTACTACCGGAGGGGCCGGTACTATCGTCAAGGCGGTCGTACACAGTCTCGTCAGCGCCCATGAAGGTGGATTCCTCGCGGGCCGCACGGGCACGGGCACGCTGGCGCTCCATTTCTCTGTTAAACGCGTCCTCCTCTACCTCAAGCCCTTCCTCGCTCAAAATCTCTTTCATCAGTTCCAGCGGGAACCCATAGGTATCGTACAGCCTGAAGGCGGTCTCACCGCCAAGTGCCGCACAGCCCCGCGCTTTAAGCCCGGCAATGGAGCCGCGCAGCATCTCCAGGCCCTGCTCCAGGGTTTCGTAAAAGCGCCGCTCCTCCATTGAAAGCACCTTAAAAATAAATTCGCGCTTTTCCGACAATTCCGGATAGGCACCGGATGAAACGTTTATCACAACATCCGACATCTCGGCTAAAAAAGGCTTGTCTATTCCCAGCAGTTTGCCGTGACGCGCCGCGCGCCGCAGCAGGCGCCGCAGCACGTAACCCCGTCCCTCGTTGGACGGCAGGATGCCGTCCCCTGTCATAAAGGTTATGCTGCGGACGTGGTCCACTATTATCCTTATGGATATGTCGTCCTTGCGCGCAATATTATACTTGCGTCCGGATAACGCGCATACCCTGTCGATTATTGCCCGCACCGTATCCAGCTCAAACATGGAACCCGCGTCCTGCATAACCATCGAAATGCGCTCCAAGCCCATGCCCGTGTCAATATTCGGCTTGGGCAGCCGGGAATAGCCGCCGTCCTCCTCCTTGTTAAACTGGGTAAACACCAGGTTCCACACTTCCATGAAACGATCGCAGTCGCAGCCCGGGGCGCAGTCCGGCTTGCCGCAGCCGTACCGCTCGCCTCTGTCATAATAAATTTCCGAACACGGGCCGCACGGGCCGACGCCTACTTCCCAAAAATTATCGTCCTTTCCCATCCGGTATATTCGGTCAGCCGCAATTCCGATTTTTTCATTCCATATTTTAAAAGCCTCGTCGTCGTCCTCATATACGGATATATACAGCTTTTCCTCCGGAATCTCCAATACCCTCGTCAAAAACTCCCAAGACCAGGGGATTACCTCTTCTTTAAAATAATCCCCGAATGAAAAGTCACCCAGCATTTCAAAAAACGTCCCGTGACGGTCGGTCTTGCCCACGTTGTCTATGTCAATGGTGCGGATACATTTTTGACAGGTCGTAACACGGGGCGAAGGCGGGGTTTCCTGCCCCGTAAAGTATGGCTTAAGCGGCGCCATGCCGGAGTTTATCAGCAGCAGGCTTTTATCGTTGCGCGGCACCAGCGGGTAGCTTGGTAAGCGCAAATGCTCCTTGCTTTCAAAAAACAGCAGGAACTTTTCCCGTATTTCGTTCAGGCCCAGCGATTGCAATGTTTGTACCTCCTAATTTATTTTTGTGACAAATTGTGAATGTCAAAAGGCATCGCCTTTTGACATTCACGTTGCGTTTATTGTCTAAATTCCGAACAAAATCTGGCATAAGCGCCGTCCAGCTTTAAAAGTTCCTCATGGGTGCCCTGCTCGGCCGAACCGTCCCGGGCTAGCATAATAATACTGGACGCGGCGCGGATAGTGCTCATCCTATGGGCGATAATAAAGGTCGTGCGCCCGGACGAAAGCCGGCGCATACCCTCCAGCACCGCCCGCTCGTTTTCGTAATCCAGGGCGCTTGTCGCCTCGTCAAAAATCAATATGCCGGGGTTTTTCAAAAACGCCCTGGCGATATTAAGCCGCTGGCACTGACCGCCGGAAAGTCTCACGCCGCGCTGCCCTATATCCGTATCGTAGCCGTCCGGCAGCGCCGTAATAAACTCGTGGGCGGCGGCGGCCCGCGCGGCCTCCTCAATCTCCCCGCGCGAAGCGTCCGGCCTGCCGTACCGTATGTTTTCCAGCACTGTTCCGGCGAAAAGGAAGTTGTCCTGGGGAACTATCCCCACAAGCCCACGCAGGGACGCAAGCCCCATACCGCGGGTATCCGCGCCGTCTATAAGCACCTGGCCGGAATAATCGCCGTAAAACCGGGGAATAAGGGAAACCAGCGTGGTCTTTCCAATGCCCGAGGGTCCGGCGACAGCCACAATATCTCCTGGAGACGCGGTAAAACTCAAATTTTTAAGCACATCCTGACCGTCATTGTAACTAAAGGATACATTGCGGAATTCAACCAATGCCCCCATACCAGTTCCGGACGGGTTTCGCAGCTGCGGGGCATAATCAGCCGCTGTTTCCGGCGGGATGCGCATAATCTCCAAGAACCGGTTATAGCCCGCCATACCCTCCTGGAATTGCTGTATAAGAAACGAGAGCACAGGCAGCGGTTCGGTAAGATACGAGATATACATTACAAACGCCAGCAGGTCCGGCAGGTTTAAATCCGCCTGGGAGACCCGTGCCGCGCCCAGCAGTACCACAACCGCCAGGATAAGCGGCGAAAACAGGCTGTTCATAGCCGCGCTGTGCACAGCCTGCAGCCTGTAAATTTCCGAGAGGCTTTTGTAACGGCGGTTATTTTCCTCCGCGAATTTTTCCGCCTCAAGGGATTCCGCGCAGAAACTTTTTACTGTGCGGATACCCTGTAAATTGTCCTCCGCCCGGGTGTTAAGGGCCGCCGCACATTCCCGGCCGCGGGCGTAGGCTTTTTTGAGGCGGCGGTTAATAAGCCAGGAACACGCGGCCATGGGCGGCAGAAACAAAAAAACCGCCAGCGCCAGTCGCTGGTTTATGCCCAGCAGTATTACCGCCGTTCCAATAAACTGCGCTCCGAATACAAATAAGTTTTCCGGCCCATGATGAAAAAGTTCGGCCAAATTATTCAAGTCGTTATTAAGTCGCGAAAGCAGATCGCCTGTGTGCCGTTTATCGAAAAAGCCGAGGGGCAGCTTCTGATAATGGTTGAACAGGTCGCCGCGCAGGTCGCGCTCCATTTTTGCGCCCATGTCATGTCCCTTATAATCATAAAAAAGGGAGCAGGCGACCCGCAGGGCAATAAGCGCCAGCATAACCGCGCCGGTTTGCGCCGCGTCTCCGTAAAACGCGCCGCCCCGAGTCACAATATCTATTACACGCCGCGCGCACAAGGGCAGCGCCAGCTTTACGGCCGCCGCCGCGGCGGCGCAGAACAGGTCCGCAGTCAGCAGGCGCCTGTATGGTTTGTAATAATGCGAAAACTTTACCAAAATACTATCCTCCCATTTAACTACCGTAAACGGCCGCCATCCTAACCTTGCCACAGGCCGTGGACGCGAGTATAACCGTTCACAGTAAACAGCAGGGAGCCGTCAAATTAATGCCGCCCTCCCTTGCGTAACGGATTTTTTCGCTGTTGTTTTCATATAATAACACCCTTCCTGATAATTTTTTTGTTTTGCGTAATTACATCCATAAGTATAACAGAAAAAATGTTTTATGTACAGAAGGAGTGACGCTTGTGCGTTTGGCAGACATTCGGGAGTTTTCGGCCGAAATTATAAGAGAAACCGCGCGGGACGAACTTTTTACCCTGGCGGGGCAGGTAACTTATAAACTGCTGCTGGCCTTTTTCCCTCTTGTGATTTTTTTTATGTCCGTAATAGGTTTTTTTAATATCGACGGCGAACTGCTGCTTAAAAAGCTGTCGCCCGCAATGCCGGAGGAGGTTATAAAGATTATACGCGTATTTGTGGAAGAAGTGGCGGGCAACAAGAATCTGAGCCTGCTCTCCTTAAGCTTGGCGCTGTCCCTTTACAGCGCGGCGTCAGGGTTCGCCGCAATAGCCCGCGGAGTGAGCAAAACCTTCGGCGGAAAGGTCCTGGGCGGGTTTGTGAAAATCCGCGCCATAAGCGTTCTGCTGGTATTAATCTTTACCTTCGCCTTGATTACAGCCATGTCAGCTGTAATCTTTAGGGAGCGGGCACTGTCCGCCATGTGGGCGCTGGGTCTGCCGCCCGCGCTATTCGCCGCCTATAGGGCGGTTTGCCTGTTTATAGCGCCCCTTGTGCTGTTCCTATGTGTTCTGTGCGTTTACAAACTTACCGCCGCCATAAGCTGGCTGGCCTGCGCGCCGGGTGCCCTGTTCGCCGTGTCCGGCTGGTGGCTGGCCTCTAAAGTTTTTAACGGCTATGTCCGGCGCTTTTTTGATTTCTCTAAGGTGTACGGCAGTATAGGCGGCCTGTTTGTACTGCTTGTGTGGCTTAATATGTCCAGCGTGGTTTTGCTTATCGGCAGTGAGATAAACGCCGCGGCGCTGCGGCGGCGCTTTTCTCAGGACGCAAAAGGGTGAGCCTGACGCGCAGGCTGCGGGAGGGGACTGACCCTCATAAGCGCGAGCTTAAGAAAAAAATAGGCGGTGGGCCAAATATGTTGATATACTCACACACGAAAACATCTGCGTCGGGCTTCGCCCGACTATCTCTAAAAATCTTTCAGTGTTTTCGTGTGTGAGCAACCAACAACCGGCGTGAAAAGTGCATTTCTTTT
>JAISYE010000100.1 GCA_031297485.1 Clostridiales bacterium | reverse complement strand
GATTATCTTTATGGGTTGCTTAGTGATGACCGTTCCCGAGATTTACTCAGCAAAATAGTTCGTTTGAAATTCGCGCTGATGTTTATGCCGTACAGTATTGCCTTGAAAAAGTATGGTGTGCATCCACCAGAACATTGGGCTAAGTTAAATAAAAAGTATGAAGAAAACAAGAACGACTATTTGTCTTGGTTTAAGTCATTTGGTAACTGGCAGATTGGAACAGGGATAGATTTGCATTATCTATGAAAGAAATTTTTACCGTCGAGGGATACACCTACAATGATGAGGTTTCAGTTCATGAGAGCGCTGTTGTATTTGACATTGGCGGAAACATTGGCGATACCGCCTTGTATTTCGCTAAAAGAGCGACTAATGGAAAAATATTCACATTTGAACCCGAACCTGCAAATTTTGCAGCTTTGACATATTATAAATACTTCATATGCGGCAGATGTTTTAAGAGTGTTAATCAACGGAACGTATCAAAAACTATGTTGAGAAGGTTTTATCTGTGATATTGGTGCGGAAAGGGACTAAGCTAAATGTTTGACTACATAATCGTTCAGGCGGGCGGTAAGGGTACTCGGATGAAGCACCTAACGGCAAATAAGCCCAAAGCGCTTGTGCCTGTGGATAACTTGCCGATGCTGTTTCATCTATTTCGTAAATTTCCAGCTAAGAAATTTATTATAATCGGTGACTACAAGTTTGATGTTCTTGATAAGTATCTTGCCGCGTTTGCCGACGTGCAGTTCATTACAGTAAACGCGAACGGTGCATCGGGAACATGCGGAGGTGTCGGACAGGCTCTTGAATATTTGCCTGAAAACGCGCCGTTTATGCTGATATGGTGTGATTTAGTTCTGCCTGACGAATTCAGCGTTCCGAATGAAACTGCGGATTATATTGGGCTTTCTGTAGGATTCCCGAGCCGTTGGAAATATGAGGATGATATATTCGCCGAAGAATGTTCCGATACTTGCGGGGTCGCAGGATTGTTCGTATTCACGGATAAATCAAAAATTGCTGATGTCCCCGAAGAAGGCGAGTTTGTTCGTTGGCTTCAAAGTAAAAAAAAGACATTTGGTGTAATTCCGCTTATACGAACAAAAGAGTTTGGTTTGATAGAGGAATACGAAAAACTTGAAACTTCGCGTTGCAGACCATTTAACAGAATTGAACAGACAGATGACGGAAAGCTGATTAAGTGGGGCATTGATGAACAGGGGCGTAAACTTGCCGTTCGCGAAAAGGCTTGGTATAAAATGGCGCAAGATATTGGCGTTACGCAGATTCCGAGGATAGACTCATTTGAGCCGTTTATAATGGAAAAAATCAACGGCAAGAACATTTGGGAATATGATTTTACCCGCGAACAACGTCTTGATATACTCCGAAAACTGGTTGACACGATAAAAGAATTACACTCCAAATCAAGTGCGCCGACAGACTATTTCAGTATTAAAAACGCGTATGTTGATAAGACGTTTGCCAGGATAGATAAAATCCGCAATCTCGTTCCGCTTGCCGATGATGGATATATAACGGTAAACAACCGTAAGTGTCATAATATTTACTTTTATCGCAACGTGCTGGAAAACGCGTTTGCAAAGTACAGAGTGCCGTACTTCAAGTTTATTCACGGCGATAACACGTTTTGCAATATGATGTTAAGAAACGATGCCGTCCCCGTATTTATAGACCCGCGCGGGTACTTCGGCTTCACCGAAAACTACGGCGACCCGCAGTATGATTGGGCAAAGCTTTATTACTCGATTGTCGGTGACTATGATAGATTTAATGTTAAAAAGTTTACGCTTGAAATATGTGAAAACAGCGTGAAACTGGATATTGAAACAAACGGTTGGCGCGATGTTGAGGACGGGTTTTTCAGACTTCTTGACGGGATTGTAAACCGTAATGAGATTAAACTGATTCACGCCGTGATATGGCTATCTCTCAGCACATACGCTTGGGAAGACTACGACAGCGTTTGCGGGGCTTTTTACAACGGATTGTTTTATCTTGAAGAATCACTGTGGGGGAATAAAAATGAGTGACGAACAAAAAAATGAGCGTCCGCCGCTTTCAAAAGAGGAAAAGCGCAAAGTTGAAAAACACTTGAAAGAAGTGCGCAAGCAACTGCGCAAAAACCTTGTAAAAGCGTATCACGGTTGGTGGTACTGGCGAACGACACTAAAAAAGTATAAGAAACTTTACAAAAATAAGAACGACATAAACAGAACTGCCGTCGTTCTTATGCCAGAGGTTAATGACCGTGACAA
The DNA here is from genome assembly GCA_031297485.1 of Clostridiales bacterium. Taxonomy (GTDB): domain Bacteria; phylum Bacillota; class Clostridia; order Lachnospirales; family JAISYE01; genus JAISYE01. The sequence continues at coordinate 33,819 of JAISYE010000100.1, read as the reverse complement.
CTACTTCGCTTTGCGGTATTTAGAGCAGATGCTAAAACAGCACAAATTCATTAAAGCGATTATTTTGACTGACAGCGAAATGGTGGAGAAAAGTGCAAGTCTGTTTTCAAAGAACATCCATGCCATCGTCCGCTGTCCGCGCAAAAACGCCGAGGAACTTATGCAGTTTTATTGCCTGTACAACTTCGATAAACGATTTTTCTGCGCAAGCCTTGACGAGCCTTACGGGCGCAACGGCTCACGCATAGTCGGCACAAGGGGTATCACGGCGGAAGAAATATTTGTTATCGGCGTATACCGCGTGTACCCGTATACTCGATTGTCCGCGCCTGATTACAAAAAGCCGAAAACTTCGCAGATTATATTGCGTTCTGTCGAACAGGAACCCTTGACCGATGATGACATGAAGATACTCGAATTCTTGAAACAAGGGGAGACTGCTGATGATGAAGCGGCTAAAAACCCGCCTGAAGAACCTATTAGTTATACTGCGAAGATTGTTTCCGGTTCTTAGAAACGGGCTTGTGGAAATCTGCGGATACAGAGAGTACGCTAAATTCAAGCGCAAATTCGGCGTTAATTGTGTAATCTGTGCTTGTGCTTGGGAGGGTACGGGGGATTATTATATATGCGGCATGTATATGAAACAATGGGTGCGAATCAATAATGTCTCGGATTATAAATTCATTTGCCTTGATAGCGCAAAACAAAGGATTGTCGAACTCTTTGACTCAAACACAGGCAAAACATATATACCTGATAGTATAAATGATTACTGGTATGTCAGATGGCTAGCGGTATTCTGTAATATAGATTTTTACTGGCTGCAATACAACAGCGATGACCCTGATTTAGCAAGGGGTGTTATTCAGCAAGTACCGGTTGGTTATTTGCCGGGTTATAAAGGTTTGGAGATAGTCGATACTTTTGTTTACGGAGGGTTCAATTTGCCAAGAGATATTAAACCAGAGATACCGGAATTTGATGCTGACTCTAAAATTATTGATGAGTTATTTGAAAAAACTAAAGCCCAATTTTATAAAACAGTTCTCATATCTCCTTTTACGTCAAGTCTGACAGAAAGCTCTCCACCATCGGAACTATGGCAAATCATAATCAACGAATTGATTAATCGCGGTTACAGCGTTTTAACAAACTGCGCGGCTAACGAAGAACCTTTGCCGAATGCTAAGCCGATTCTCGTGCCGTACAGACACATTGTGCCGTTTCTCGACGCGGCAGGCGGATTCATTGGTCTTCGCAGCGGTCTGTGCGATATTATAAGCACTACAAAAGCAAAGAAGATAATTCTTCACCCTTATGAGGCAAAATACTGGCCTGACGGCACTTCTCTTAAATTTACGGGGCTTAACCATATGGGATTGTGTGATGACGCGATTGAGTTCGAGGCGGCGCCGGCTTGGGGTAATTGGGAACAGATTGCGTCAGACATTTTAAGGGTATTTAGTCAATGAGGGAATATCTGAAGTCTGTTTACCGAACAGTTGCGATTATTTGTCCTCCGTTTGCGATATTTATTGACTTTATGACAAATATCCTTTGCGGTTACAGGCTATACGCAAAAGTAAAACGTTCGCACGGCACAGACTGTTATATTTTCGCAACGACAATGCGCGGTACAGGCGATTATTACCTTTGCGGGTTAATACTACGTGAATTGACCGGAAACTTTGTATTTTTGTGCGGCGGCAAAAATGAGAAGCGCGTTTCAGAGTTATTTCCACTGTTGCGGGGACACATTGTTTGCGTCAAATATAGATTGGTTATTCCAAGTGATAGATTCACCGCCTTTTATGGCGATAAACTAAATATAAAGTGGTTACATCAGTCGTCCAACACCTTTGCTGTATGCTGTAAAAGAACCGGGAGTTTAGCTCTTTGCGGTTATAAAGGCGTTAATATGTTGGATTGGTATAAAGCAAATTGAATTGGGGAGAGACTAATTTGAAAACTATGAAAAACAGTAACTCAAATTTGAACGTACCAACCTTTTATCTTAAAACAAATGGCGGGGACAATTTTCAGATAAAATGTCTGCTCCATTGGATAGATATTGTTGAAGAATACGGTGCCGACTATTACATTTTAGTGGACAACGCAGATTTGCGTGAACGCATACGGCTTTACTACGTTGAAAACGGTAAAGCAGAACCTAAGTTTTTAGAGAGCGACAGAAAGACGTTTAATAAGGTTTTTGTAACTCCTTATAAATTTACTAAAGGCAGACTCAGACGCAATATGATGAGGCTTACTATAAAGCTTTTACGTTCAAAATTTTTATCAAAATTATGCGGTTCGTGGAGAATAAGTGAGCTAATAAAAAAGAAGTTAGATGCAGAAATGGAAGAAATTTTAAGGCATCCCGGTTTCGCAGATTCTCCTATCATTGCCGGTCGTTGGATAAACATCGGTGCTGCATTATTTACCCCTTTTGTTCATGCTAAATTGAATAACATTGAATATTTCTGGAATATTGATGCAGATGACACAATGTTAATGGCGAATCCGGAGCAATGTGAAAAAATACTAAAAGAAGCGGAAACGTTTGCAAAAAAAAATTCTATAGATATTTTTTCGCTTGATTTTTGGTATACGCAAAGAATTCAATGGACATTTGGAATTTCGTTTGTAAAGAACCATTTCGATGCTATTAAAATTTGCTTGCAAGCATCAAAATTGACTGACAAACTGAGAAGTTATCAAATTGCTCCTCATGTTTACTATCAACAGATAGATGGATTTTTTGGATTTTTGAGATATGCTGGATTACTAAATATTGAAACATTTTATGTCGAAAATTTATATTTTGAGCATTACTTAAATTGGAGTAATTATTGGCAAAACAACCGTAAATATTCCCTTGTATTGTACAAACCTCATTTTATTTCCGAATTTAACGATGGTGATGGGGTTACCATTCCATATGATGTTGTTAGGCTTAATGTTGGTCTAACAAAGGAAACTTCAAATTACGAGTGGAGAGCTGATTACGCTAAGAATATGGAGAAAAACCAAAATAATTTATTGACTGATATATCAAGACCAATGAGAATCGCAATCCTTGCTCACAGCGATGGTGAGGCTTGGAGTTTGCTTCCTATATGCCGCGAGATGCTGTCGCGAGGTCATCTTTTAGATTTATATTTGCCACGTGATGCTGTGGCGCAAAGAAGGATATTGTCAGAGCTTAAGATACCGACATACGATTTGGGACTACTTTCCGGAACTAGATTGAATAGATATGATTGCACTTTAGGCGGGCAGAATGCCGCAAAGCTTGTTATTGATAAAGACATTTATACATTTTCTTTTGACTTAGAGACAGCCAAATATTGTTCTAATATTGCAGAATTTGTATTCAGACCAGTTGATAGAAAGCCGATATTCTGCTTGGACTATGCTGAAATGACTACAGGGCGTCCTTTTGATGAAATAACGATTGATGAAGAGATTGTTGAAAAAAAGCAGATTTTATATATAGACAGCGGTCACATACCGTATGGATTGGAAGGGAAATCACAAATTGCTGATATGCTTTTGAGAATTGCTCACGAAAATCCTGACTACGAAATTATAGTAAAACCTCGTTGGTTACGAAATCAAGGCGGTTCGAAGTTTCATTATAACGCGATTCACCTTTATGATATTATAGAAGAACGCTCTAATAACGAACTCCCTGATAATTTAATTCTGCTTGAAGAACATCTTCCAATGCGTACTCTTATTAAACAAAGTCATAGTGTGATAACACTATTCACTACTTCAGTCTTAGATATTTTGGCTGAACGCAAAGGTTTATGTATAGTAACAGGGTATAGTATGGAAGACAGATATGATAAGCGAATTGAAAATTATAAAAACGAAGAAGCTTTTTTTAAGGACACAGGCTGCCTTGTCAACATTACTGACGTTCCTAAATTTATGCCGCACGGCATATCTTATGATGAATCAGTAGTAAACAAGTATACTCCCGAATCGTTTGGTGCCAGCAGCAGAATTGTTAATGTTATTGAATATGTTGTAGGTAACTTTTTGTGTCACAAACGGTATCCAGAAAGCTTAAAATATAATTACAATTCTTACAAAAGCGAAATGAAAGTTTCAATGCTTACATGGTGTGAATTAAAGCAGAAACGACTAAAGAACTATTTGTATGGAATTATAATAAATCATGAGACTGAGTATATTACTACCGCTATTGACTATAGCCCACTGAAGCAATTCGCTGATACAGAATTTGAAAAGTATTCTGTAACTAAGACAGGTCAAAGGGATTTGCTTTCTAGCTTTGAAGAAGTCAAAAGTCAGTTTTATATTCATAATGCTGTACTTTTGTCCTCAAACGACATTGAACAGTCTTTTCTGCTTGAAGCTTTGTATTATCTTGGACAGTATGATGAAATTCTATCAATGAATTCTGAAGAAGTTCTTTGCATAGGACCGTATCATTATTATTGCGCTTTAATCAATCATGAACGTGGCAACGTTGATGCAGTTGTTTATCATTGTGGACTCTTTTTGCTTGATTATTGTTCGCGGGCATATGGTAAATATTTAATTGAAGAACCAAATAGAGCCGTGAAAAGAGCGTATGAATTATTTTTCTCTAAATGCGATGGTGTGAATATAGCTCCAGATATTATAACTCAAATACTTGCCTCTTATTATGTACGCAATGTTGAACAGGTTAACCCCGATTTTCTTAGAAGAGCGAAATCTGTAATAGTATGTTCTCTTCTTCAAAGTGAAGAAGAGAAATACAGTGTAAAAAGTATCACTACCGAAGAAAGAAAAATGCGGATTGAGTTCTACAGGTATGAATTAGATAAATGGTTTGTAAAACCGCAGTCGGATAAAGTGATGAGTTATTATGCTCGCTTTAATGCGTGCATGAAAGACCACGGAGTTTGGTACACAGTTTGCTTAGGTTTTGAGAAAATATACAAACGTGTCAAGGCAAAAGCAGGGAATTCTGCGATTGCTGTGCCATTACACCTGCGAAACATCTATCAAAATAAAGTTATGGCTTGTTTCTCAACGTATGCAAAGACTCTTAGAAATCATGGTTTGGAAACAGAAATATATCTCTCCACACCTGCAATCGGTGATTTATACTATTTGTTAGCTGATTATATGAAACCAGATGAGTCAAAAGCAATAAACTATTGGGTGTTTGGCAAAGGCGGAAGAACTGTCGCAGAATTGTATGGCATACGAGATGCTGTAGTGTTGACAAAAGATGAAATAATAAATATTGGCATGGTTCTATCTTTCGTTACTGGTAGTGGTATGCATATTGCTAAATGGCATCTATTTATGAATAGCGTACACACTAACATCGTAAAATTGCTATTAGGTAATCGCATTCCAAATGTTATTCGGTTTTATAGCAAGTTCAAAGACGATAAAACAGGTAGTAGCGTTTGCACGCACTTTAAGAGTCACGATATTCAAGATTATTTTAAGAAAAACAACTTAGTTCCTAAGAACACAATAATTCTCGCCCCTTACGCAAAGTCTGTAAAAGCGCTGCCTGTACGTTTTTGGGAAAAATTAGCTCAAGAGCTAAACCATCTCGGCTACGTCGTCGCAACGAATGTAAACGAAAATAATCCTGCAGAAAATCCCATTCAGGGGATGGTCGCCTTTTCTGTTCCGCTTGATGAAATTGTCCCAGCTGTCGAATTGGCAGGTTGCATTATCGGCTTGCGTTCCGGGTTAATGGATGTAATTGAATCGGCAAATGCCTGTAAGATTTCCGTTATGCACAAGGATTCTACTATTGACTATGGCGCGGGGCGGATTTCTATGTGTGATTTATGGAAACTGTCTGAATCCTACGACAGCCCTAATATTTACGATGTTATATATTCAGACCGTGGACGGGTTGCCTGCGTTAAAGAAATTTGCACATTAGTAAACAACTACTTCAATACAGAAAGAAACGGGGCAAAGTAATGGTTTTAGGTCACATATCAAATGTCTTAAATTATATACCTCGGTATAAGGATGAGGTCGCGGTATTTCTCAAAAAAGCAACTTTTGAGATTGCAGACGGCGAATACCCGATAATAGGCAAAGAAATATTCGCCCGTGTACAAAGTTACCCTCTTCGCACACCTGAACGAGGTCGCGTTGAAGCGCACAACTCGTATATAGATATTCAGTCAGTTATAGCCGGAACTGAGGGGATAGATATTTTCAGGCGCGATTTGCTTACGCTTGAAACAGCTTATGACGATGAGAACGATGTTGAATTTTATAACACAGGCCCAAAGATAGCATCGCTTGAATTGCCAGAGGGATATTTTGCGATGCTGTTCCCGAATGAGGCGCACAGACCGCAAATGTTCGCTCTTGGCGCGGAACATGTTAAGAAATTTGTGATTAAATATGGGGTGCATTTATGCGAATGATAGCTATGATACCTGCGCGACTCGGTTCAAAAAGAATATCGAAAAAGAACATTCGGTATATGATAGATAAACCTCTGATTCAATACCCTATTGAGCTTGCTGTGAACAGTGGATTATTTGAAAGTATATTGGTAAACAGCGAATCTGAAGAACTCGGACGCGTTGCTGAAACTATGGGGGCTAAATTTCATAAGCGACCGCCTGAACTCGCAACCGACACCGCGACAAACCGCGACTTCACTTATGAATTTTGTAAAAAGCACGCGTGTGATTATGTGATAATGGTTAATCCTACGTCGCCGCTTTTGAAAGCCGAAACGCTTGCAAACTTCGTAAAATTTGTAGAAATATCCGATTATGATACGGTTCTGTCGACCATTTCCGTTCAGGCTGAAAGTTTTTATAAAGGCGAGCCGTTGAATTTCACCTTTGCGGAGAAAATCAACAGTCAGTTATTAGAACCTGTTGATGAAGTCATTTGGGCTATAACCGCTTGGCGGCGCGATAAGTTTATTGAAAATCAGGAGAACGGCGTTAACCCTGTTTTCGGCGGCAAGGTCGGCTATTTTGCAATACCGAAAGACGAGTCATGCGACCTTGACACTCTTGAAGAATGGCGAATTGCAGAGGGTATTCTTTTATCAAGAATAAATAAACAACAAGAGAGGTATTTGAATTTATGAGCTATCTATCGAACTACACGAAAGCAACATCGGATGCGCTGAACAAAACTATTTCGACATTTGACGGCAAGCAGCAGGAACTTGACGAAGCGTTCGAGCAATGGATTCACCTTGTCCACGACCGCAAAGAAAAAGACGGCACGTTTTTCTTCTGCGGCAACGGCGCAAGCTGTACTATGGCGGAGCATTTGTCGCATGATTGTTTTCAAAACGCCGATATGAAAACGTACACTATTTCGGAAACATCTCATATCACGGCAATTAGCAACGATATTTCTTATGATGATGTTTTTGCCTACAGAATCGGTAAAATAGGAACTCCTAATGATGTTCTTATTACTATTTCATCAAGCGGGAATTCACCGAATGTGATTAAGGCAATTAACACAGCTCACGAAAAGGGTATGTTCGTTGTTACGCTTAGCGGCAAAGGCGAAGATAACAAGTCGCGGAAATTCGGTGATTTGAACTTTTATGTTCCGCTACCGACTTACGGCTTGGTTGAATCTGCTCACGCTGTGCTTCTTCATGCGTTACTTGACGCGTATCTCGATAAATTTATGGGAGGCAAACACTAATGACAACTTACCTATATGGTTGTTCTCACTATTCTTTTCGCTATCACCAGCAGTTTGCGAAGAGGGAGAACATCACTGGTTATCTTGACGACAATTCCGAAATGTGGGGTAAAACGTATCTCCGAGAAAAGTTACCCGTGTATAATCCTTTGGTTGTCTTGGGAAAAGAATACGACAAGATTGTAATCTGCAACAAGTTCGTTCAGGCGCGGGAGAAGATGAAGTGCAACCTGCTAGGATTAGGTGTGCCCGAATCTAAAATCGTCGTTTATACGCTTGATAAAATACAGGAAAACGCTCCCCGAACGCAGTTCCTCCGCAACTATGCCCGGTTTATCAGCGATGAATCTATTGAGGGTGCAGTAGCAGAGTGTGGTGTGCATCAGGGTGCGTTTGCTTGGCATATAAGTAAACTTTTCCCTAACAGAAAACTCTACTTGTTTGATACGTTCGAGGGTTTTGCGGAAAAGGATATACAGAAAGAACGCGAGTTGAATCAGTCGGCGTTCTTGAATGGCGGTTTCAACAAACCCGGAGGCTTCCCAACGGATGAAACATCTGTACTTGAAAATATGCCGTACAAAGAGAATGTGATAATAAAAAAAGGCTATGTTCCTAAAACCTTTTCAGGCGTAAAAGATACGTTTATGTTCGTTAATCTTGATATGGATTTGCATCAGCCCACACTAAACGCGTTACGGTTCTTTTATCCCCGTATCGTGGGGGGGGGGGTGATTCTTCTGCACGATTATTTTCACCCGGAACTGCCCGGAGTTAAACAAGCGGTCAAAGATTTTGAAAATGAGCTTGGGAAGCCTGTCGCGAAAGCGTGTATATCGGACAATTTGTCATTGCAGATAATAAAAATATAGGAGAGATAAATGATAGAATATTTAGGCAAAATCGCAGTTGGGACATCAAATCCTCCGCAAGCCGAGGTTATGCAGTTGCTTGACGGCTATGAAGTCGTCCCGAACCCATACAAACGCAAGCTGACCGAAGACGAAATCATCGCGCATTTGCTCGGTTGTGTGGGTCTACTTGCCGGTCTTGAACCTCTTAACGAAAAAGTTTTTTCGGCTTGCTCTGAACTAAAAGCAATTGCGCGAGTCGGCATAGGTGTCGATAATGTTGATTTAGCGGCGGCTGAGAAGCATAATATTAAGGTTTCAAACACGCCTGATGCTCCAACGTATGCTGTTGCCGAGATGACACTTGCGGCATTGCTTGCAATAGTAAGGCAAATTCCGTTTGCAAACTCCGATATACACGCCGGGAACTGGAAAAAGCGTATGGGCTTTTCCGTTCGCAGCAGTAAAATTTTGCTTATAGGTTACGGTCGTATCGCGCGTGAGTTCGAGCGGTTACTTGAACCATTCGGTGTGGAAATTTTGAAATACGACCCGTGCTCTCTGCCAAACGGAACGCCTCTGGATGAGTTGTTGCCGCTTGCTGACGCGGTATCTCTTCACGCGGCGGGGAATGAACAGGTAATCGGTATGGAGAAGTTGTCGCTATTCAAAGATGGTGCGGTACTGCTAAACACGGCTCGCGGTGGTCTGGTAGACGAGGGTGCAATATATGATGCTCTGAAATCCGGCAAACTCGGTTATTACTACGCAGACACATTCAGCGCAGAACCGTATTCGGGCATACTCGCGGAACTTGACAACGCAATTCTCACTCCACACATAGCGACGCAAACAAAACTTTGCCGCGTTGAAATGGAAATACAAGCAGTTAATAATTTACTGAGGGATTTGAATGAATAATGATTATTTGAAACTCGCGGTTTCTGCCGCACAAAAAGCGGGTGAATACCTTAAACAGCGCAGAGATATTCGTGTTGATGAGGACTTGATGCACGACATTAAACTTTCAACCGATAAAGCGGCAGAAAAAATCATTTTGGATGAATTGTTCCCTTCCGGATTATTCGTTTTGACCGAAGAAAGCGGCATTGTAGGTAACGAAAGTGAACTGAAATGGATAATTGACCCTCTTGACGGAACCGTAAACTATTTCAAAGATTTGGGGGAGCTTTCGTGTGTGTCCATTGCGTTATATAAGAACAATGAACCTCTCATCGGCGTTGTTAATCGTTTTGTTGCGGAAGAACTATTCGTCGGAGTCGTAGGTAACGGTGCTACCTTAAACGGAAAGCAAATTCAGACTTCAGGAGTTACGAAACTGAATAATGCGGTAATGGCAACAGGATTTCCAAATGCTTTTGAACTATCAAATGATAACTTAATATATTTTATCAATCGTGTTAAGCGCGTTAAAAAAGTACGTATGCTTGGAACCGCAGCCATAATGGGAACATTTGTGTCTTGCGGACGCGTTGATTTGTACAGCGAAATGAGCATTAGACTTTGGGATGTCGCCGCCGCCGCCGCTATCGTCAAAGCCGCAGAAGGTGCGATTTCGCTGAAAGCCCATGAAAACGACAAGCTGTTCAGATGTGATTTTGCCTGCGCGGCTACGGACGAACTGCTTAAGGAATATGAATATGCTTAAAGCTTATAGCTTCACAGAGAACGAAGGATTAAGTCAGCGTCTGAACGACAAATCTTTCTTTTCACTTGAAAGGCAACTTGCGGCGGAATTTGTTCGTCAGCACCATATATCGCTTTCAGCGGCAAAAAATGAGAAATGTCCGCTTTGCGGGTCTGATGAAACCGATTTGTTCACTGCCATAGATACGATTCCGTTTTTTAGATGTGACCGTTGCTGGAGTATTTTTGCACCTGCTGAACAGTCTATTGTTGATGAATATCGTGCATATACTCCAATTACGGCGCTTCGTTCATCAGATGAATACCAAGAAATCGCAAGCGTGAAACGCTTAAAAATGTGGGATGAATTGGTATTCTGGTTCAAGTTCCGCTCTGCCCGCTATTTCGGCAAGTCCGCAAACTTCAGTATATTAGACATCGGCAACCGATACAATGTTTTCAGGGAAATGATTAAGTCTTTCAGTTCAGAATATACTGCTGTTTCTGACTTGGTACAAGCAAATACAGAAGCTGAAATAGTTTTATTTTTAACGCAAATCCAATATGAAACAAATCCCATACAGGCATTTGAGAAGATATATTCCCTTATAAAACCTAATGGTTTATTGTTTTTAAGCGCGCGCGTTGGGAGCGGTTTCGATGTTCTGACACTAAAAGGAGCAACAGATACGATTTACCCCTTTGAGCATACAACGCTTCCGTCAATCAAAGGACTTCAAATCTCGCTTGAAAAGACTGGATTTGAACTGCTTGAAATAACGAGTCCGGGTAATCTAGATATACGTTATGTTATGGAGAATATTGAGAAATTACCCGATGATAATTTATTTTTGAAATATCTCTCTAAGAATAGTGATGAGAGTATACTCACTGAATTTCAAAGATTTATCCAAAAATCAAATTTGAGTTCCCATGCACGGCTTGTAGCCCGAAAGAAAGGCGATACTGTATGACGAATAAAATACGAACCGCAATACTTGGTATGGGGGTAATGGGAAAGCGTCGCCGCGATGCCATTTCCCGTCACGGAGGGTTTGAACTTGTCGGAACTTGCGATGTCGTCCCAGGCTATGATTTCACCGACTGGAAAGAATGTATTGATAAGACTAACCCTGATGCCGTGTTCGTTTGCACGATAAACAGCGTTATACCCGACATTGTTTGTTACGCCATCGAACAGGGTATACATGTGTTTTCAGAAAAGCCGCCCGGTCGCAACCTTGCGGACACATTGCGAATGGAAGATGCGTACAATACCGGAAACAGCATTCTGAAATTCGGTTTTAATCATCGCTATCACAATTCTATTATAGAAGCCAAAACACTGATTAACTCAAAACTTCTCGGAGGCGTTGTTTGTGTTCGCGGGATTTACGGTAAAGCAGGTAACGTTGATTTTACGAAAGAATGGCGTAATAACCCGGAACTGTCGGGAGGCGGTATTCTGCTTGACCAAGGTATTCATATGCTTGATTTAATGTGCTGGTTTCTCGGTGATTTGACTGTCGAACACGGAAATGTAGACAGGCTCGTTTGGCGCAATATGCCAACTGAAGACAGCGCGTTCGCCGTACTCAAAACACAGGATGGAAAGATTGCGAGTTTGCACTCTTCGGCGATTCAATGGAAACATAAGTTTGATATGGACATAATTTTTACAGACGGCTATATCGCGCTTAACGGACTTCTGACGGGGACACGCAGTTACGGAGAAGAACGTATAACGTATTACCATAAAGACCTCGAAATTAAAGACGGTAAGCTTGGCAATCCGCTTGAACACACATTATGTTTTGACAGTGATAACTCGTGGGACTATGAAACGGCAGAATTCTTTGATGCCGTGAGAAATGGTAAACCTTTAGTAAACGGAACTATAGCTGACGCGAAACGGGTTATGACGCTCGTTGAAAGCATATACGAGCAGAGCAGGTGAAAATATGTCTAAGTGTATCCTTGCGGCTACAACTGTAATATCAATAATCTTCGTCGCGATAATGTAAATCCGCTCGACGATTATTTCAGTGCGTAGCTTTCTCAATGAGTATAGTAAGGATAACAAAGCAATTCTTGTAAATTATGTAAAGACAATAGGTGATGCGTATAAAGGCGTTCTGGGGTACGATTTTGATGTTCTAATAACAACTTGCGGAGAGTATATAAATCTGGCTCTTTCAAGATTCGGGCGGAATCCAGAGTGACTGCTTTTTGTAATTTTAGCGCCATAATGCTATACTCGCGAACGTTAAGATTTGCCGATAGCCTTGCAGAGTTGAACTGTGGTCCGCCCCTGCTTATGGCAAATGTATTTGTCCGCGAGTATATTACAATTAAATGTATTTGTTCGCGAGTATATTATAATTACATGAATCCTGAGGACTGCGCATTAGGCGAATACTCAAGGCTTCAAGACCTCAGGGCATATGGTCATCTGGCCCACCCGAATGTGGATCGAAACGTCATTCACAAGGTGTCATTTACAAGGTTATGTCGTCATCTGGTTTTCAGCCGGATGTGGATTGAACTAAACAAACGTAATGGATAGCAAGTTTCCCGCCGTCAAGCCCAACCTCCACGCTGCCGCCGCCTTTCAGGCCGCCGAACAGCACCTCGTCAACCAGCTTGCGCTTTATCTCGTTTTCCACTACGCGGATAATTTCGCGCGCGCCGTAAACCTCCGAAAAGCCCTTGGACGCAATGTACTCGTAGGCTTCGGCAGCCACCTCAATACCGACGCCCTTTGCGGCCAGGCGTTCGGCAAGGGCGTCTACGGCTTTTTTCGCTACCTTGAGCGCCATGCCCATATCCACAGGGTTAAAGAGTACAACCTTGTCCAGGCGGTTGCGGAACTCTGGGTTGAAAATCTTTTCCACAGCCTTATAAACCGCGTCCGCGCTATGGGTCCTCTGCTCGTACCCTATTATGCGCTTGCGCATCTCCTGCGCTCCGGCGTTGGAGGTCATTACAATAATGACATTGCGGAAATCCGCCTTCTTTCCTGAGGAATCCGTCAAACTGCCGTAATCCATTATTTGCAGCAGTACGTTGTAAACATCCGCATGGGCTTTCTCTATCTCGTCCAAGAGCAGTACGCAGTGCGGCGTCCGGCGCACTGCGTCGGTCAGCAGCCCGCCTTCCTCGTACCCTACATAGCCGGGCGGCGCCCCTATGAGCCGCGCCACCGAATGTTTTTCCTGATACTCGCTCATGTCAAAACGGCTGAAGCCTATACCCAAGAGCCGCGCCAGCTGTTTCGCAACCTCTGTCTTGCCTACCCCCGTAGGGCCTACAAACAAAAAGCTCGCCACCGGCCTGTCCATATCGTTCAAGCCCGACCTCGCCGCCTTTATAGCGTCCGCCACCGCGTCCACTGCCTCGTCCTGCCCGAATATAAGGGCCTTCATGCCGCCGCCCAAGTGCCGCAGTTTGTCCGCCTCGCCCGCTGACACAGTATTCTCCGGTATTTTGGCCATAAGGGCTACCGTGCGTTCTACATCCTTTACCGAAACCGCTCTCCTTCGGCCGCTTACATCCTGGGTGCGGATATACGCCCCTGTTTCATCCATTACGTCTATGGCCTTGTCCGGAAGGAACCGCTCGCGCAGATGCCTGGCGGAAAGCTCGCATATCAGCGTTATTACCTCGTCCGAGTACAATACGTCGTGATGTTCTTCGTACTTGACACGCAGTCCCTTTAATATGTCCACACATTCCGCCGCAGTCGGCTCGGTTACCTCTATCTTCTCAAACCTGCGGGAAAACGCTCTGTCCTTTTCTATATACTTCTTATATTCCTCATGGGTCGTTGACCCTATAAACCGTATTTGTCCGCTGGCCAGGTAGGGCTTTATTATGCTCGTGGCGTCCATTCCGCTGCCAGAGGCCGCGCCCGCGCCAATCGCCGAGTGTATCTCGTCCAGGTACACAATGGGCTTCTTGTGGCGTGATATAATGTCCAAAACGCGAAGCATCCGCTCCTCAAAATCACCTCTATACCTGGTGCCAGCCACCACCGCGCCTACGTCGATGTGGAAAATCCGCGCGCCTATTAAAACAGGAGGCACGTTCCCGTCGCATATCCTCTGGGCCAGCCCTTCCACAAGGGCGGTCTTGCCTACCCCGGGGTCGCCTACGTGCAACGGGTTGTTCTTAAGCCTGCGGCTTAGCACCTGTATAGTACGCTCGAAGATATCCTCCCTGCCTACCAGTGGGTCGAACATACCGCGCTTGGCCTTGTCGGACAAGTCCACCGCATATGCCCGCAAAAAATCCTCGTCTGACAGTTTCTTTTCCGCGGCGGCCCAAACGCCGTCCGTAAATTCTTCCTGCGTTCCATGCCGTGGCTTGGGGGCGTTCACACCGTTAGGCGCGCTCGCCGCGTGGGAAATAAATTTTAAGAATTTCAGCTTGTCTACCCCGTTCTTAAGCAGGATGTAACAGGCGAATGATTCCTGCAAATTGAATATGGCCGCGAGTATATTCCCCAAGAGCAGTACCTTTCTGCCGCTGGAATGGGCCTGGGCCGTCGCCAGCTCGAACATGCGGATGTATTCAAATGACTCCAGAGGGTCATCCTTTGCTTTCCATGTAATGTGCTTTTCAAAAAAAAGGCGCAAATCCCGGTTTATAGCGTCCAAATTACCGCCTCCGCCCGATACCATCTGCCGGCCGGCGTCGAACATCAGCGCGGCGTATAAGAAATGCTCCGGCGTGATGTACTCATGATGCTGCAAACGCGCCTCGTTAAGCGCTACCACATATACCTGGCTGCTTATGTCGTCTAACTTCATAATATATCCAGCTCCTTAACCAGCCGCGTACACAGACAGGCGCAGCGGGAAATTCCTTTCGCCGGCCAGCCGTTCGGCCTGCGCTTTCTTTGTTACCGCAAGGTCATATGTGTACATGCCGGCTATACCCTCGCCCCGCGTATGCACTTCCATCATTATGGCGGACGCCTCGGCGGAGCTTTTGTGAAATATCTTCATCAGCACTTCCACCACAAAATCTATTGTCGTATAATCGTCATTATGCATGACTACAATATACATTTCCGGCGTTTTAACTATTTCCGCCGTTTCGCGCCGCAATACAGTTTGTCGCGCCATCTTAAAACCCTCCCGTAAAGTTAGGTATTTTTGTGACTTGATTTTAGCACTAACCTTCTGTTACAATCAAGCTGTTATTCTCGAATAGTTTCTTGAAAGCATGGTGCTGATATGAGTCACGAAGAATTGTACGAAGCAATAAACCATATGTTTAATACAGAATTTAGCGAAGCGTATAAGGCCATTACCGCGCGCAAAAAAACCAGGCTTATTAAGTACATCGCCTCATTTTACCGCCGCTGGTATTATTCCGCAATAGTTAAAAATACAATTTTAACACCAGCTAATTTACTTACATGGCTGAACGCGGAAAAGGGCGAAACCGAATATTATCCGGTTATAAAGGTAAGCACCGCCGCGCGTTTGGGCGCCATTCGGCACGAAGCGCTGCGCTATACCTTGGACAACCACCCCTTTTTATCCGACTTTCAAGTGCTGCTGGACACCTGCATGCCGGATTTTGAATTATATGGCGACGACAGCCTTTCAAATGAACATATGGCACTAGTTTTAAAGAATGTCAGCGTATTCGACCCGTTCTATGCCGAATACATGCTGGCGATAGCAAAGCGGCTGGGTCTGGTGGGCAAAATGCCGTCCATTTACGCGAACAGGGCGCAGCTAACCAGTGAAAGCCTGCGGTTTAACACTCTAAGCAACCGTGAAAAACTTGAAAAAATAGTACGCGCCGCGGAAGAACTGGTGTCCGAACGCATTAACGCGCTTGTGGACCACAGCGTTTTTGTCACCCCGGACTATATTGATTCCCTGTTGAGAAATCCTGTTATAACAGATGATATCCTTGGGTATTTTTTTATAAAAATGGGCATTCACAGCAGTGACATAGACGCGCAGGACTTCGAGTCCATAACGGATCTTCACCATTCCATTGTGTCAGGTACTTTTTACCTTGGGATTTTATTGGACAAGTTCTTTTTTACGCCCTTTGCTTACTACCTGCGGTTTATTTCCGTGGAATTCGCGGCGCCAATGGAAATGCACAGGGAGATGGAGTACGCCGCGGACGTTTTTGAGGATGGCTGCGACGAACTGGACGTGGCCATGTTCGCTCCTTGTTCACGCTATCATCTTACTAAGCTGGGCGCGGACTTTTTTGGCGTGCCGGCAAAAAACCAATACGCCCTTGCGGCGCCCCGCAATATGCCTGTTTCCGTATTGTGGGGATGCCTGCTCGCTAAAAGCCTTGACCCGCTTCCCAGCGCCATAAGGTCAGAGCTTTTTATTAACAGTGCCTTGTACGCGGATTCGCAATACGTTTACGAGATTAAAATATATCCGCGCAACAACAGCGAGTTTTGGAAAACTATTGATTTCCTGGAATGTATGTCGCTCCATGACGCATATATAGAGATATGTTTTGAATTCCTTTTTCTAATTAATATGGACTATAAATTTTTTGCCGACACAACGGAAAGCGCCTTTACCGCCTATGCTTCACCCGTGGGGAAAAAGCAGGCTAAAATGGCGGACTCAGCCACATTAAGCGAGCTTAACTTAGCTGCGGGCCATAAATTTGTTTTGCTCTTAAACTGCGAGCCGCCCTTTTATATGCCGGAGTCACACGACAGTACCATCCGGATGGATATGGAAGTGCGCAAGGTTAAAAAGAAAAAGGCCCACCAATTTTACCCCAGCGTAGTGAAGGAAAGCCAGGTATTCAGGGAAGCCGTGACTCTGAATCCTTTCTATATTTAGAGCCTATCCCTTAATAGGCAAGAATGCTGATTTTGCGTCATTTCTGCATTTTAGCAAATCCAGTATTTAAGCCATTCCGCTTTATTCAGGGATAAGCCTTTAAGTTATAACGGGTTCCGGTCCATTAAGAATAGCGCCATTAAAGAATAAGTTAAAAAAGCGCCTTGGGATTTTCCCGGCGCTTTGTTGCTGCGTTCTAGCGATATTTCTTATATTCGTCCTATGGTCTATAGAAGGCTGTTTGAGCATATACCTTCGATTGTCACATCTCGGCGCAACTCCTCTATATCCTTGACACTAATCTTCAGGACCGCTGCCGCAAGGCGTTTCAGCAAATGCCTGTATTTTACGAGCGTCATTTTAAACAACAAGATGTCAGACTTGAGCCTTGCCATAGCCGTACCTCTTTTTAGGATGTGTTTGAAAACTGGATTCCAGCGCGAAATTGCAGCGGTTTCATTCGAAATTTCGCGCTCTAAGGAATTTTTAAACACGCCTTAGGTTATATAGTATAGCAAGGACAGGGCAAAAGCCAAGAGGAAATTTCAGCCGCCTTGTCAACCTCTGAATAGCCGCCTTGTCCATTTATAAAAATGGATATTCCTGTTGAGAGTATATTTACAGTGTGATATACTTTGATCTGTTCTTATGGCATAAGCAGGCGTATTAAAAATATTGGGAGTGAATAAGGTGAACACGTTCGATATAGTAAATGATAAAAAAGCGATTGTGCAGGGCTATATATACGAAACACGCGAGCGTGAGCATGAGCGCGGAATGTCCATGTATCCCGCCGGAAGCTTAATACAGGCCATGGTAATAGGAAAAAGTGAGTCGCGTACTTACATGACTACGGCGGAAGGGATAAATTTCGACGCGGACAGCGGGTCTGTGCGCGGCGAAGTGGGCGACGAGCTCTATTTTCAGGTAATAAAAAGCGAAGGGAACCAAGCGCGGCTTAAACAGGTGGCGCGGACACGGGACGCGGAAAGCCGGCGGACCAACGCGGATTTAAAGGCGCTGTTCCGGCAGGCGGGGTTAGGCGAGCGCGGAGTCAGCGCGGAGTCGGAACTTAAAGAGCGGATAAAATCCATGCGGGCCCTGTCAAAAATCCGGAGGCGCGTGACGCGCGGCGGGGAAGGCACGGACATTAACGCCGTGCGTGAATTGATAGCCGCGGGATTTTCATTGAATAGAATAGACTTGAGGCTGCTGACCTCGGTTATAAACGAGCTTGCCGACGACGCGGCTCCGGCGGGCGGCGGAAATACCGTGGAGGCGGCGCTGGAACAGTTCCGCGGCGTAAAAACCCTTGACGAACAGTCGGCGGCCGGCCTGCTACGGGAGGGCAAGGCGCTTACGCTTGCGAATATCTATATAGCGAAACATTCCGGCGCGGAGAACGTGCCCGCGGCAGATACCGAACCCTTTGAGACGCTGCTGCCGGAAGTGCTGAAAACCTTCCGGCGGGAAGGCCTGCAAGCCGGCGAGGAAAACCTGGACGCAGCCAAGGCGCTTATCCAGAGGGAACTCCCTGTGACACGGGATAACGTGGAAAATTTTCTGTTTCTGCGGAACTTGGGTGAGAATGTCAATGAAGATGACTTGCGCGGAATTATGAGGGAATATGCCGCCGAAGACCGCGCCCCCGCCGACCTTAACCTGCGGGAACTGAAGGACATAGTGGCCCGCAGGGGTCAGGCCGAGCGCCGGCTGCAAATGATATACGAAGCATCCTACCGTCTGCGCGGAATAGATATTGACACAGAAACAGCCCAGGCAGGACTGGACGCTTTGCGGGCACAGGAGTCGCGATACGCGAGAAGCCTGCGCTTGGCGGGCGCAAGCCAGGAGCACTTGCCCCTCATGTCCGAGCTGTTTGTAAAACTTGGCGATATTGGAACAATAAAGCACTCCATCATGGGGGATGTACTGCTGGGGAAAATATCCTTTACGGTGGATGCCATGCATATCGCGTGCGCCGAAGGCATTGGCGCCTACGAGACCTTTGCCGCGGCGCCGCAAAGTGTGTACGGCGATAGTTTTGAACGCGTGCGGTCCCAGTTCCCAGAATTGTTAAAATCTCTTTCGCTGGAGCCAAGGGAGGAAAATATCAAGGCCGCGATGATACTGTCGCGGAATATGATGGATGTTACCCAGGAAAATCTAACGCAGGTTAAGCTGCTGAGTCTGAAAATAGACGAAACCCTGAACAGGCTGCACCCCTTTATAGCGGCCTCTATGTTGAAGGACGGCTTAAACCCCTTGGAAATGCATTTGGATGAAGTCCTTGAGTATATAGACACGTTTAACGATATCTTCGGAACAGGGCTGGAGGATAAACTGGCGGAATACACCGCTGACATGGACGCCGACGGGCAGCTGGACCCTAACAGCCGCGGCTTCTTAATAGCCTTATACCGCCTGCTCTACGCTGTGCGGGGCAACGGCGGCGCGGCCCTGTGCGCGGCGGCAAAGGGCGGGGAATTAACGCTGGGCGGGCTGCTTTCCGCGTCAAAATACTTGCGGCCCCATCAGGCGCTTGACAGACAGATTGACGGCAATTTTGGCCTGTTGGAAGAACTGCGTTTTTCAGAGGACACCATACGGGGGAAGATTACGCAAGCGCTGCAACGGGAGGCCGCGCGGCTTACCGGAGAAGACGCCCGTTGCAGGGACGGGACGCTTCTGACTGCCCGCATGGGACGCACGGCGGAGAACATGTCACGGTACAACGAAATGTTCGCGGCGCCGGACCTCTCCGTGGCGGACTCTGACGAAAACGCCCGGAGTGTGGAATTGGTCACGGCGGCCTATTACGACCTGCTTGCCCGCGCCTTTGGCAGGGAAGCCGAGCCAGACAGGCTGCGACAAGTAACGCGGGATATTTTAAGCGGCGGCGGGAATACTCGGGGCGTTCCGACCCTGGAGGATACGCCCTTGGAGGAAATTTTCGCCCAGCTGCGGCAGACAGCGGATGCCGAGGCCGGGCGCCAGTACGCGGAGGCGGCCGAGGCGCTGCGCCAGGCGTACCAAGCGCCCGCGCTACTCTATTGGATGGAGCGTATGGAAATACCGGTGACGCCAGCGAATATAGCGGCTGTGCGAGCGTTGGTTAAAAACCCCTATTTGACCGCGGATACGCTGGACAAAAGTCCGGACATACAGGCATCGGATGAAGAACCGGACTCAGAACCGCCGAAGGTTTCGGTCCCGCCGGACGTTCCGGTCCCAACCGACGGGCTGCAAGCGCTGCGGGCGGGCAGGACGCCGGAAGAAATTTTTTCGTTTTATTATGATAGGCTGCGGCGTTTGGAGCACAGTCAGGGCGGCATGCTGGAGGAATACCGGCTTGCGCGCGATGCCATAAAAGTGCAAAACAGGCTGTGGGAACAGGGCGGGCGCGACTTGCGGCTGCCGGTCAGTCTGGGGGGCAGGACAGTGGGGCTTAACTTGTATATTTTAAACGAGCGTTTCGCGGACAAAGGCACGCTGTTAATGGCGCTGAACACAAAGGCGCTGGGTAAGGTGCAAATTCGTGTTGATACCGGCGGCAGCGGGGTTTCCTTTAAAATCACATCGGATTCCGGCGCGGGGCTGGAACACCTGCGGCAAAACGCGGAAACTCTGCGGGCCTTGGTAACTGACGCGGGTTTTGACGCGCTGGGCATTGAGTTTGACTCCGGCTTGCCGAGGGATATACTGGCCGAGGAAGTGGAAGCTGCGGTTGAGGCGCCAAAGCTGTTCACGTATGAAGCCGAAGTATGAGCACAGGTGATGTTATGAGGGAACTACTGCACATATTTTTTGTATTCGCCAGGATAGGCGCGTTGACCTTTGGCGGGGGTTACAGCATGCTGCCCCTTATGCGCCGGGAGTTGACAATCAAGCTGGGCTGGCTGGCTGACGAGGATGTAATAAATTATTTCGCTGTTGCCCAGTGCCTGCCCGGTGTAATTGCCATAAACACCTCCATGCTGGTGGGCTACAGGCGCCGGAAGCTGCCGGGCCTGCTTGCCGCCGGCCTGGGTATGGCACTGCCGTCCATAATAATCATCCTTATTATCGCGGGGTTTATTACCGGTTTTATGGAAACAGAGGCTGTGGGGCACGCGTTTAACGGGATACGGGCGGCGGTGCTGGCGCTTATATTAAACACGGCGGTTAAGATGTGGGCCACAGGGGTAAAGGATATATTTGGCGTAATTATTTTCGCCGCGTCGCTCGGCGCCTTTGTTTGCCTGGCGGTTTCGCCGGCTGTGCCTGTAATCTGCGGTATAATAAGCGGAATAATAATTAAGGAACGGTCGAACAGAAAGGGACAACAGTGAAATGATTTTTATTACGCTGATTTATGAGTTTTTCAAGACCGGGCTGTTCGCCATAGGGGGTGGATATGCCACCATACCCTACCTGCAGGCTATGGCGGAAAAATATCCCTGGTTTACAAACGAGACATTAATGGATATGATAGCAATATCAGAATCTACGCCCGGGCCTATAGGGATAAACATGGCCACATACGCGGGCTGGGCCGCCGCCGGCATACCGGGCGGAATCGCGGCGACCCTGGCGCTTATTACGCCCTCGGCGCTTATTACCTTTTTCGCCGCTAAGGCGCTGGCCAAGTTTTCAGAAAACCGGCATGTTGCCGCGGCTCTTTACGGAATGCGTCCGGCTGTAACTGCCCTTATTATCTGGGCCTGCGCGGATTTTGCTTTTGCCACTGTTATTCGTAACCCGCTTTTTACTGAGACGCAAAGGCTTATGGACCTTTTTAATGGAGAGACCACCGTTAAACTGAAGGGTTTGGCCGTATTCGCGGCGGCGTTTTTTATCCTGCGCAAATGGGAGCGCCTGCACCCCGCCGGTATTATCGCCGCCGCCGCTGTGGCCGGTATTGTGCTTAAGCTGTAGGGCGGATGTAACATGCGGCACTTTTAGAGCTTTATCCCTTAATAGGCAGACTGCTGATTTTACGCCATTCCTGCATTTTAACAAATCCAGTATTTACGCCATTCTGTTTTATTCAGGGATAAGCTCTTAACACTACAGCGTGAAATTTTGCAGAAATGGGCTTTATTGTTGGTCTGCCGCATTTATTGCGGCGGCGAGAAATCCCTGATTTCTGCGTTGTTGTTCTCAGAACTCACGCTGTAGTATTAATTTACAAGATAGACAAGGGGCTTCTGGTTCTTTTGCTTTCCCGAATAGAGGCACATGCGGATTTATTTGACGAATAAAAAAAGGAGCATAATTGTGACAAAGAGAATCATTCCAATTGTATTGGCGGCTGCGCTGGCCTTGCCGGCAGCGTGTACGCGGGAAACGCCCGCACCTTCGCCGCCCGAGTCGGCGGGCACGGTAATAGAGTACGCGCCCATACGTGAGAATACGCTGTACGAGTATGAGGGCGAGAATATTTCGTTCAGCATTTATACCACCATAGTAAACGGCAGCCGCGTGCAGCGGCGCACTGACGTAAGTAACGGCACGGTGTCAACCGAGGTGCTGCAGTACGAAGACGGCGCGTTAAAGTTAATTTACGGCGACCCCTTGGTAAATTTTTATGAGGATATAACCGGCTTCGAAAGCAACGGTGAAATGCTGCTGCTGCAGGAACCCCTGTACCCGGGCGCGATGTGGGAGGCGGACATAAACTCCGTCAGTCTTGTGCCCTATGTGGACGAACCGATTGAAACCCCATACGGGAATTTCGAAACCCTTATAGTCGCTACCAATTATACCGACGGACGAATACAAAAAATCTATTACGCCAAGGGCGTGGGCGTAGTACGAATGTCGTATTTGCAAAGCGACGAAACGGAAATAGTAATCAATCTAAAGAACATTGTTGAAGATGCCCCCTTGGAGGTAAGCCTGAACGTGTATACGGCAGACGCGTCCGCGTCGGTTGAGGCTGAAACCCGTTCGCTGTCCTTGGGCACAAACGCGGACCTGAAAAAAATATTGGAAACGGAACTTAAAATCGCCCCTGAAGGACGCCTGCCCTTGCTGACCGCAAACACCTCCATTAACTCTATCACTGTTGACCGGTCAGAAAACGCGCTGACCCTGGACCTTAACCAGGCTTTTGACGACGGGTCCGCCAGCGCGGAATGCTTGGGCAAAACCCTCGGCGAATTCTACGGCGTCTCAAGAGTCATAATTTCGGTTGCAGGCGCTGAACTGACGACCGTAACGGTTACGCCCAATGAGGGATAATACGGCTGTTTCCGCCGCCTGCGTAAAAGCGCTGATAAACCGGCACGGCTTTATTATCAAAAAAAGGTTCGGCCAGAATTTTCTCATTGACGCCCATGTCCTGAATAAAATAGTAACGTCAGCCAATATAGCGCCCGAGGACTTTGTGATAGAAGTGGGGCCGGGCGCGGGCGCGCTGACCCAGGCGCTGGCACGCCGCGCCCGGGCGGTGGCGGCGGTTGAGATTGACGCCGCCTTGCTTCCTATTTTGCGTGAGACCTTGGCGGGTTATGACAATGTGGAAGTCATAAACGCCGATATTTTACGCCTGGACTTGAACTCGCTTATAGCGCGCTCGGGCGGGGCCGGTACGACCGGAGGGCGGGTGGTTGTTGTGGCTAATTTGCCTTACTATGCGGCGACAGCGGTTATTATGGCACTGCTGGAACACCGCGCGCACTTGGGCGGCATAACGGTGATGCTACAAAAAGAAGTGGCCGCGCGCATGGCCGCCGCGCCAGGCACAAAGGATTACGGGGCGCTGTCTGTAGCCGCCCAGTTTTACACCGAGCCGTACCTTGCCGCAAACGTGCCGCGCAACTGCTTTCTGCCGCGCCCGAAGGTGGATTCCGCGGTTGTGCGCCTTACCCCGCTGCCGGACGCCCGCGCCCGTGTCTCTGACGAGGCGCTCTTCTTCTGTTTCGTGCGGCAAATATTTTCCACACGCCGCAAGACTATGGTAAACTGCCTGACTGGCTCTGGATTTTCCAAGCAAGAACTGACGGATATTTTAACCAGCCTGGGCATGGACAGTATGACGCGCGGCGAAGCCCTTTCCATTGCGGAAATGGCGGCTGTGTTTAACGCGATGTGCAATCTCCGCGAAAAGCGCGGTAATCTCGCGAACCTTTAGCCGAGCTTGTCTTGAACCGTTCGTGTTTATTCGTGGTTTTGCTTTTAGTCACTTGTTTGCCGAGCAAGCTCGACTATTATTAAAACCACGAATGTCGGGCTTAGCCCAACTATTGAACACAAATAAACACGAATATATAAAGTCTTAAATATTCACGCGAATGAATAAATATTGCTTTTGCAGCAGAGTCATTAGAATATAGTTTCAATCTACATTCGCTGATGTTGTCGAATGTATCTATGATAGTTGGGAAGTTCATTTCTCTCCGTTCTCCAATGCTTTAAGCCTCTTTACGCTGCTGTTCGACAGCAGGCCCGCCATCTGCGAACGCGCCAGCCGATTGAGTTCCTCAATACGCTCCGCTTGCGGCATTCCTTTATTGATGTACAAAGCGTTTACGTTCTCAAGGTTCGCAAGTACAAGTAACCGCTCAATCGTAGCGTAGTTGCGCATATTGCCGTTATCAGCTTTATTAGGATGTGCTTTGCGCCACTCTGCGTCTGTCATTCCAAACAGAGCCGTATTCAACAAATCAGCTTCGTCCGCATAGATGAACGACCGCTGACGCGGAGTAAGCTCAGGCGGAATGAGATTGTCATGGATGGCATCGGTGTGTATGCTGTAGTTGACTTTGGCAAGAATCCGCTTGACGTTCCAATCAAGCGATATTCGACTGTTTTCGTCCGCTTTGAGCCGCTGATAGTCTTTGATGATGTACAGTTTGAACTCAACGGAAATTTAGCGTCTATTTGTAAATAATTACTTGCTGGTTTTTATAAACTTTTATTACAAAAATAGGATTTGTTTATGAAATTAATTTAGGCTATAATAATATTATTACTGTCTTTTTTTAACATAAGACAGCGCGAGGGCGAAAAACGTCCTTTATATAGTTTATTTGTTTTAATCCACATCCGGGTGGGTTACGGATGCCCCAATAGATTACATATTAGGGTTTGCCGTTATAATAGCAGGATGGCGGCAAGAAAGCAGGTGTCGAACGCCTGCGGCTCCATCCAAATTTTAAAAGACCCATAAAATAAAAAGCCGCAGCTGATATTAGGGCTTATCCCTGAATAAAACAGAATGGTTTAAATATTGGATTTGTTGAAACGCAAAAATGGCGCAAAATCGGTATTCTTGTTTATTAAGGGATATGCTCTAAACCACGAATATAGGAATGAGGATAATTAAACGCCAAACTCCTTCACAGGGGGTAGTCGGGCTTGCTCGACGAAAATGCGAACGCTTCAACGCATTTCCGAAGGATGTACCTGTATCAAAAGCGCTACACCCGTCGCCCTTAAGAAGGGGTCTGGGGATGAAATCCCCAGCGGGGTTTGGGGCAGAGCCCCAAGGTCTTAATTTTTTGACCTTTCACATTTCCTTAGGAGGGAATACTATGTTACCTGTAAAACTGTCAGCGGACATTAAGCAGCGCATTAAGGCGCTGCACGACACAAAACTTGCGGAAAACCGCAAAAAGCTGGAGCGGTACGGCGGCGCCATAAATATTGACGACCACGGCTTTATATGCTTCGATTCCTTCACCTTTGAGCCCGAGTACCCTGACGAAAACGGCATACTCTACGGCGCGGAATGTATTGGCAGGAACCTGGGCCGGTTCTTTAAGGAAATGCCGGTGTACATTCATCCCAAAAGCGCCCTTGCGGGAGCCTGGGCTGGAGCGTTTCAGAACTTCGCGAATATCGGCCTGCGCCCGGAAGATAGGCCGGAACATTTAAAGGCCACGCAGGAAAAGTACGGTATCCACCAAAGCGGCATAGGCGCCATGAACCATCTGGGCCCGGATATGGAAATCGGTCTGCGCGAGGGTTTCCCTGGTATTATGGAAAAAATCCGGCGCTGCGGCAGAAGAAACAGCCCCGCCGTGTCAAGCTTGCACTCGGCTATTGGAAGGGAGTTCTACGCGGGCGAGGAAGCTACTATGGCCGGTATCCTGGACTATACGGAAAACCACGCCAAGGAAGCCCGGCGTCGGGCGGAACTAAGCCTGGACGCCTGGGAAAAGCAAAATTATTCCCGTATTGCCCATGGCCTGGAGAATCTCTTGGCAGGCCCGCCGCGGACTTTCAGGGAAGCGTGTCAGCTGCTGGCCGTTTTCCAAAGCGTGGACCGCACATATTTTGCCGGGGGAGCCTTAAGCCAGCTGGACGAACTACTGCGGCCCTTTTATGAAACCGACGTACGCAATGGCGGGCTTACCGACGAGGAAGCCGTATGGATACTCGCCAGCCTGTTTTACAACGACACCCATTATTCCCAGGTGGGCGGTCAGTCGCCGGACGGCATCCGCGAGCTGACCAGCCCCTTGTCGTTTCTTATTTTACAGGCAGCCCACGAGCTGGCCATACCCTATAACCTGGCGGTGCGCGTGTTTGAGGGCAGCGACGATAGGTTGCTGCGCAGGGCGCTGGAATATATACTTGAAAAGGGAAGCGGTCCTAGTTTTTCTCTTTCGCAGGGCATAGAGGAAGGCTACACGCGGCAGGGGCATCCCATAGAATTGGCCCGTATGCGCGCGAAGGTGGGCTGCAATTGGGTGGCGCTGCCTGGCATAGAGTACCCGCTGCAGGATGTTACGCGGCTTAATATGGCCTGGGCGCTTCTTCATGCCCTGGACGACACAATGTCGGGCGAGGAACGGAGTATGGAGGCCCTGTGGCAGTATTTCTGCAAGCATTTGGAAATAATGGTGGACTGTATACGGGATGGTTACGACTGGCATTACGAGGTTGTGTCGCGCAACACGCCGGAGCTTGTGCTTAACCTGTTCTGCCACGGGCCGATAGAGCGCGGGGTAAACAGCGCCAGCGGCGGGGTGGATATTTTAAACCTGAACGTGGACGGAATAGCGCTGGCAACAGTGGCGGATTCCTTCGCGGCAATAGAGCAGCGTGTTGTAAGGGAAGGACGCGTTACCTGGAACGAGATGTATCGGGCGGTGCGTGAAAACTACGCGGGTAACGAGAATTTGCGCCTGATGATGAAGAACATACCACGGTTTGGGCATCCGGAATCCGGAGCGCTTCCCTGGGCGCTGCGCATACGCGATAAATTTGTCGAGTTTGTGCTGCGCAGGCAGACGCCGCGGCACAACCTGCGGCTTGTGCCCGGCATGTTCTCTCACGGCGACATATACGCCTACGGCGAGGACCTTCCGGCCACGCCCAACGGCAGGCTGGCCGGCGAGCCTATTTCCCACTCCAACGAGCCGGACCCGGGCTTTTCCGCAGGCGTTATGAGCTTTTCGCCTTCTCTTAAGGCGACGGCTGTAGCCAAGGCACAGCCGGGCTACGGCAATTCCGCGCCCCTGCACCTGGACATCGACACCGCGCTGGTAAAGAACGCCGGCGGTATTGACGCCTTATGCGCGTTAATACACACTCACAACCAGATGGGCGGCACGTTAATAAACTTAAATTGCATTACGCCGGAGCAGATACGGGAAGCCCACGAAAACCCGGACTCACACCCAGACCTGGTGGTGCGCGTTACGGGCTACAGCGCCTTTTTCGCCTCACTTTCGCGGGAATACCGCCAGCAGGTGGTGGACAGGTATTTGAAATAATGCGCATGTGATGAAAGGAGGTAATCGTATGCAGATAATCCGTAAAATTGAGGTTTTCGGCGACTCGATTCTCAAGGGGGTCCAGTTGAACCGCCAGCAGCGCTACTGCGTTGACAACCATATTGACACGGACTTGCTTAGCCGCAGGTTTGGGCTTAAGATAACCAACCGTTCCAAAATGGGCTGTACCGTTATCAAGGGCGCGGAGCATATAGAGCGTTTTCTGCGGGGCGAACCGGACTGCAGGGCAATTGTAATGGACTTCGGCGGTAATGACTGCGATTTTAACTGGGAGAAAATCGCCGCCGACCCGGACGGGGACTATGAGCCTCACACCCCGCTTGCTCTGTTCGAGGACACGTATCACAGATTAATCGAAAAGCTGAAATTGTGTGGGATTGTCCCAATTTTGACTAATTTGCCGCCGCTTGAGCCTCAGCAGTTTTTCGACTGGTTCTGCAGGAACCTGAATAAAGCCAATGTGCTGAAGTGGATGGGCGGCAGCATTACGACGATATACCGTTTTCAGGAAAGCTACTCCAGGGCGGTAGAGCGTATCGCGCGTTCGGCGGCCGCGCCCCTTGCGGACTTGCGCGGCGCGTTCCTATGTCACCGCCGTATCGACGGGTATCTTTGCGAGGATGGTATTCATCCAAACACTGACGGGCAGGGTATAATCACTTCCGCTTTTATGGAGTTTGCGGACGCGCTGCTGCCGCGCTGTTCTTCCGCGCCTGCCTGACGGTGTACGATTGGCGGCACACAAAACACCCGGAGCTGGCGCTCCGGGTGTTTTGTCTGTTACTTCTTATTTTTTTCACAGTTGTTCTCATCCGAGAATTCCGTTCTGTCAGACTTCTTGGGGTTATTATTGTTCCTAGTGGTGTTGTCCATAATAGCCGCCTCCTTTCAGGAAGAGATTTATAGAGCAAACTCTACGGCTACTATTATGGGTTTAAATACAAAAAATTATACACCACAGAGAACCCGGCGAAATTACCGCACAATTTTCCGCCAGTCCAAGTCGCCGCGGTCCAGGGCGAGCAGCAGCGCCTCGGCTGTAGCCAGGTTGCTGGCCAGGGGGATGTTGTGAATATCACAAAGGCGCATGACGCTGTGGATATCTGGTTCGTAGTGTTTAGGCGCCAAGGGGTCCCGCAGGAAGATAACGAGGTCGATGTCATTATGCGCTACTTGTGAGCCTAGCTGCTGTTCGCCGCCTAAGTGGCCGGCCAGGTACTTGTTAACTGTAATATTGGCGGCTTCCTCAATAATGCGGCCTGTAGTGCCTGTGGCATACAGAGTGTGTTTGTTGAGTATAAACCTATATGCTATACAAAGGTTCTCCATCAACTTTTTTTTATTGTCGTGGGCAATTAACGCTATATTCATAAAACTACACCTCAAAAATAGATTTTTGTTTAGTCATAGCGACATTAAGCACAAGTCCAACAGAAACCATGTTGATCCACATGGAACTGCCTCCGTAACTGATAAACGGAAGGGGGACTCCGGTGTTTGGCAGCAGGCCGATGTCCACTCCTATGTGGGCAAAGGTTTGAAACGCTATCATACCCGCGACGCCGGCTGCTATAAGCTTGCCCAATAAATCCGGCGCTTTATACGCTGTAACCACACATTTAAAAATTATGAACAGCATGACCGCCATAACAGTAATACAGCCCACAAAGCCAAACTCTTCACCTATAACCGCGAAAATAAAATCCGTATACGCGGCCGGCACCGCCACGATACCGTTGTACAAGCCTTTGCCGCGCAGCATTCCCGAGCCTATGGCGCTTATGGAGCGCTGCAAATGGAACGCCGTCGCCGTGCTTTCATCCGGGTTAAAAAAATCCAAAATCCGGGTTATTTGATAATCCGAAAGAATTTTATCCACTATAATATGCTGCGCCTTGTTTAGGTCAATATATAAAAAAACAGCCGCGGGCGCAACAAGCAGCAGGGCAATAACAACATAACGGTAGTGCAGGCCGGCCTCGTAAATTATCAGTATTCCTATAAAGGCCACAATCATCATTGCCGAAAGCGAAGGCTGCATTTGTATAAGCGCCACGGGCAGGGCAACTGAGATAATGGCGCACAGCAGTACTAAAACCTTGTTGACGTTTCTCTTTTCCAGGAATTTGGAGAGGAACAAAATCATAAACACCTTTGAGAACTCTGACGGCTGGATGCCGAACCTGGCGGCAAGGCCCGTCGTGCCGAATCGTATCCAGCGGGACGGGTCGTCGCCTTCGGCCCCTACAAACAGCACCAGTACCAGCAATATTATATTTACAAGGTAAATTATTATATAAAAACCGCAGATAAAATGATAGTCTATCAGCGCGGCCGCGAGCATCAGCACCAAGCCTATGGCAAACCACACTTTCTGCATGTCGTACATTGTGCTTGTCGTCGCAGGGTCGTTGATATTTGTGGCGCTTCCCACCATTATTATGCCGAACACGCACAGCCCGCACACGGCCAGCGCCAGTAAAATATCAAAGGACGCCAAACTCCTCTTTAACATAGGCTCACCCGCCGTTCTGGCCTTGATGCGCTTTTTGCGTCTTTTTTATCGACTTGATTGGTATGTTGGCGTACAAAACAGGCATTACCTCGCCGTTTTCGTTCTTCGGCGTATGGGATATTTGGATTTCCATTTCATCTTCATCTATCTCCATGTAATTTGCTATTACGTTTAATATATCGACCTTTAGCATATCCAATACTTCCGGCGTACAATTTGCCCTGTCGTGTATAAGCACCAACTTTAGCCTGTCCTTGGCTATATCCTTTGACGACGCTTTTTTGTCGAAAAATCCTCCCAGTAAACCCAATGTGCTCACCTTCTAGTTTCCCGTACGGAAAAAATTTTTCAGCTTGTCCAGTAGTTTCTCCTCCACGTCCAGTTTCATCAGAGGCACCTGCTCCCCCAATATTCGTCTGGATATGTTGCGAAACGCCTGCCCGGCGCGGGACTTCTCGTCTATTACCGCCGGCTCGCCCTTGTTGGCCGATATGACTATAGTTTCGTCATCCGGTACCACGCCCAGTACGTCTATGGCCAGAATATCCGTTACGTCGTCCAGCGCCATCATGTCCCCGCGCTTTACCATGTCCGAACGTATCCTGTTTAGTATTAACAACGGGCTTTTTAAATCGCTTGATTCCAGCAGGCCGATTATCCTGTCCGCGTCACGCACAGCCGAAACTTCGGGCGTAGTGATTACTATGGCCCTGTCCGCGCCTGCTATGGCGTTTTTAAAACCCTGCTCTATACCCGCGGGGCAGTCGATTATTATATAATCGTATTCCTCTCGCAGATTATCACACAATTTTTGCATTTGTTCAGGGTTGACCGCCGTCTTATCCTTTGTCTGCGCCGCGGGCAGCAGGAAAAGGTTGCTGTAGCGCTTGTCCTTTATTAACGCCTGCTTAAGACGGCAATTGCCCTCCACAACGTCTATAAGGTCGTAGACTATTCGGTTTTCAAGACCCAATATAACGTCCAGATTCCGGAGTCCTATATCAGCGTCCACCATGGCGACTTTTTTTTCCAGCGCGGCAAGACCTGTGCCTAAATTGGCGGACGCTGTCGTCTTGCCTACACCGCCCTTGCCTGACGTAATTACTATTACCTCACTCATCCAAATTCCTCCTAGGTCTATGTATATAAAGGATAATTATTCTAGTCATAACATATCCAATACTAACTATTAACCCAATATTTAAACATATAGTAATAAATGAAATGGGTTTTGTCAATAAAATTAACTGCTTTAAAATTTAGCGCTTTAATTTGATATTGAATGGGGCTTTCAAAATTTGGGTGGGGCCAGACTATCTTTAGCGCTATCATGAGATAAGCTTGCTCGGCGAAATATTCAAAGCTTTAAGGCGTATTTGAAAATTCCTTAGAGCGCGAAATTTCGAAGAAAACCACCGCGATTTCGCGTTTTGTCGGGCTTGCATATCGGAATCCAGTTTTCAGACATATCCCAGAGGTGTATCCGCTTATAAATTATGTTAGGGCGAACTGTGTTCGCCCCCATCCCCGCGGAATTTGCGGTTGCAACTGCCGCGTCGAGCAAGCGCGGCTATTGGCCAAAAACGTTTATTGCTCCTTTAAAATATCAATGGATACACCACTGGGGTTAATATGGTCTATAAGTACACTTTTGCAACCCGCGGCTTCCCCCGCGAGCATATCTTTTTCGCTATCGCCAAGCATAATGCTGCGGCTTAGGTCTATATTATATTTCCGCGCCGCTTGTAAAAGCAGGCCTGGTTTGGGCTTGCGGCAGCCGCAGCTGATTTTATACTCGGGGCGTTCGCCCTCAAAACCTTTGTCCGGGTGGTGGGGGCATATGAAAATATCGTCAACATAGGCTCCGCGCTGGCCTAGCAATGTCTCCATTTTATTATGAATTTCCTCTAATTGCGGCCAAGTAAGCTCCCCGCGGGCAATTACGGGCTGATTTGTCACAACGATTACAAGGTATCCCTCTTTATTGGCCGCTTTAATTATGTCTGTCGTATTCTCAATCAATTCAAAGTTATCTATGTTCCTCAGGAATCCGGCAAACTTGTTGATTGTGCCGTCACGGTCTATGAACAGCGCCTTCTGTTTGTTACGTAAATTCTTCGCGCGGACTTTGCCTGTGAGGATATCCCGCTCTGTTTCATAACAGCGTTCGGGTGTGCCCATATCCTTTACGTACTCCGGGGAATCGTAGGCAAACAGGGAGTTTTCGGATATCAGCGGCTTGAGTATATCACGGTCCAGGTCGGTTTTGCGCGCCTCTGTGAAACGGTTAAGCAGCTTTGGCGACATCATATGCAACCCCGCGTTTACACGGTTTTTGTACCAACCGCGCTCATCTTCCTTACTCAGCCACTTTGTGACTTTACCGTTACTGTCCGCAATCACAATACCACTGTCATATGGGTGGTCGTTGGGATGCGTAAACACTGTGACTAATCCGCCCCGCTTAAGGTGGAACTCACGGAAACGCTCAACATCAATATCAAATATCACATCGCCGTGAATCAGCAGAAAATCGTCCTCAACTTGTCCGTTTAGGTAGTACAACGCTCCCGCCGTACCAAGCGGCTCGCTTTCGGTAATGTAGCTTACGCTGCTTTGGAAATACTCTTTTACCACATTGCCTAAATGTCCGATTATCAATTGTATGTCTGTTATCCCCTGACTTCGCAGACAGTCAATTTGATGTTCCAAAACCGGCTTCCCCGCAATTGGTATCATTGGCTTTGGAACTTCGGAATTTAGGCTTGCGATTCTCGTGCCCTTGCCTCCTGCCATT
Organism: Clostridiales bacterium; assembly: GCA_031297485.1. GTDB lineage: Bacteria > Bacillota > Clostridia > Lachnospirales > JAISYE01 > JAISYE01. The sequence goes on along the minus strand of JAISYE010000100.1, from coordinate 736 downwards.
ATTACTGCTTTCATCCGCTTAAAAACCTCCGTTTGATACTGTATTTGACGTGTTTAAAATGATGTAGGCACATATTATAAATCTGGAAAGTGGTTGCCCGAGCCTCGCCCCAGATATGGATTATTAACGGTGAAGCCGCCGTTGCGCCGGACTTGGCCCCTCCGGATGTTCCAGCCCCGGCCGAAAGCGAAGCCTTTTGACGTTATACGTGTCGAGCAAGCTCCTCTATTAGTCATTTGGGGTTACCGGCCAAATGTGGATTGAACTGGTTATAGTTAGCGTATTTAGGAATTCGCAGTAATCTCATGAATAGGAAAACAGCAGCGGCTGCCGTGCCGAACAGCCGCTGCCGCTGGTTTACTCAATTCTGTTCAGGGTTGCTTTGTGTGGTCAGTGATAATATCCGCGCTGTCGGCAGACGCGTAATACGAGCGATGGTTTCAACCGGAATATTCTCCCGCAACATGCCAAGAGCATATTCTATTTTCGCCTGCTTCTTACCCAGTTTTTTGCCACGCTCCTTGCCCAATTTCACACCCTGCTTCTTACCCAGTTTCTTACCCAGTTTTACACCCTGCTTCTTACCCAATTTTTTACCCAGTTTCTTACCCAATTTCTTACCCCGCGCTTCCGCAATATCGGTAGCCAAAACCAACCTATCCGCTATCATCTCATACACTCCTTCCTGGCGTAATATTTCATAATCGCCGTAAATGTAATTGTAGAGTCTGTCCAG
>JAISYE010000099.1 GCA_031297485.1 Clostridiales bacterium | reverse complement strand
TCCGCTCGGAGCGTTTAGGTGTCACCAGCATTATCCGTGCATTGGGAATAGCCCCATGCCATTATGAAGCACTGCTGCATTTTTTCCGCGCCCATTCCTGGACGCTGTCTGCGCTTAAGTAGATATGGGTTAAGATAGTTATTCGTTCTGGCCGGCTCTACCCTGTAAATGGTATTCCGGTTCTAATCGGCGATGGCGTTAAGCAGAGCAAGGAAGGTAGGAAAATGCCGCGCGTAAAGCGATTGTTCCGAAAATCTGGGAATTCCACTAAACCTGAATATATTTTTGGGCACATGTTCGGCGGCATTGGAGTTTTGCTTGGCGGAACGGAACAGCCGGGGCCGGAACTTCCGGTATTCTGCACGTTGCTTTCCATGACCCCGCATGATGGTAATGAAGTAACCGGCCAGTAGGCGAAAGACTCGCTTGCGTCTGAAAGCCATGTTGTACGCTTAATCCATGAGGCTTGCCGCATTGCCGGCCCCATAGCGCCCAGCCTGCTTCTGCTGGACAGATATTTTCTACTGCTGCTTTCCGCAGTGGGCGCGGCCGCCGCACTGCCGTTCCGGGGGTGCAAAGCCGCGCGGCAATCCGTCCGAACCGAGAACAAGCTCCTATTGTTAAGGCGGCCCTGATGTGTGCGCTGGCGTTTATTATCTTGACGCGGCTAAGGTTTAAAATTTGGATACCGGGTTTTGACGGCGGCGGGTTCCGGCAGTTTTTTATCACTCTTACAAACGCCGGGCTTCTGCCTGACAGGAATTATCTGTCGCAAAACCTGCTGCGGTTAATCGCGCTTAACACTTACGCCAATGCCGCGCTGACGACCGAGACTGTCTCATTTTTGAACCTGGCCGCACATTCTGTAACAAGGAGGGCGTTATGGGAGAAGCATCCATAATAATCATGTTAAAGGATTCCGAAGGCGTGTTCGAGCGCGAGCTTGCCACCTTGCACTTGGCCGCTGACGCGGAATACCTGGAGCGTGCCTATGCTCAGGAAGAGGACGGGCGGGTGGAGCTGCGCGTCACCCTTTCCACTGCCGGGCGCGAGGTGTCCGACGAGGCATATAACGCCAGCCTGGACTATTATGACGCGGAAATTTTCGCGCCCCTTGGAGCAAAAGCGCGTGAACTGGAGGACTATAACCCGTCGTGGGAAGTCGCCCTGCCTTATTGCGGCGGCGTTCCCGAAATGGAGCGGCGGCTGGCGCGGATTTTAGCGCTACACAAAGCAGAATTGAAATCTATTTTTCAAATTATGGAAGAAGAATACAAATGAACGAGATATCCCTTGATGGAACTGTTGAAAATATCGTGTTTCAAAACCCTGAAAACGGGTTTACTGTGTTTTCCCTTAAACCCTCTGGCGGCGGCACTACGGAAAGTCCGGCCACGCCGGAGGAGATTATGTGCGTAGGCTCCTTGCCAGGGCTTATAGAGGGCGAAAGCGTGCGCCTAATCGGCGGCTATGTGGTGCACGGCATGTACGGCCGGCAGTTTTCCGTGGCACGTCACGAGAAAACCGCGCCTGCTGACGAGCAGTCTATAATTAAGTTCCTGAGTTCCGGCATAATAAAGGGCGTGCGCGAGCGCCTGGCCAAAAAGATTGTGGAGCGCTTCGGCAAGGACACCATGTCCATTATTGAGGAAACCCCTGAACTGCTGTCGCAGATAACGGGCATATCCCCTAAACGCGCCGCCGGTATTGGCGAGGTTTTTCATCAGCAGGCGGAAATACGGCGGGTAGTATTCTACCTTCAGGATTATGGAATTTCCCCCTCATTGGCTATAAAGATTCATAAAAGATACGGCTCCGGCGTTTACGATATTGTAAAGACCAACCCCTACGCCTTGGCGGACGATTTATGGGGCGTGGGCTTTAAAACCGCGGATAGTATTGCTTTTAAGGCGTGCATAGCAATAGATTCCCCATTCCGCATACGCGCCGGTATACGGCATTCTCTTACGGACGCACTTAACAACGGCCATGTGTACTTGCCCCTGTCCGCCCTTTTAAGCGCCGTCTCGGAACTGCTGGGGCTGGACCCGCAGCTTATAGAGGACCAATTGTCGCAGCTCCAATTTGACAACGCTATAGTCCGGGAAAAAATCGCGGGCGAAACGGCGGTGTACCTGTCGCAGGCCTATCGCGCGGAAACCTACGCGGCCAATAAGATTCTGCGGCTGGCCGCCACGGCCTTAGAGCGCAGCCAAGGCGCAGGCGCGGAGATAGCGGCTTTTGAGGCCGGCACAGGGATAGTGCTGGCGGAAAACCAAAAGGAAGCGGTAACAGAGGCCATGCGCCACGGCGTGCTGATTATAACCGGCGGGCCTGGCACGGGCAAGACCACTACCATTAATACTATAATAAGCCTGCTTAAAAAATACGATTTTTCTATAGAACTGGCGGCACCCACGGGCCGTGCGGCCAAACGCATGTCAGAGGCGACGGGCATGGAAGCCAAAACAATTCACCGGCTGCTGGAAATAAACTCGCTTAACTGGTCGGACGGGCAGGCAAACGACAATTCCCGCGGCCAGAGCTTCGGCCGGAACGAAGAATACCCGTTGGAAGCGGACATAATAATAATAGACGAAAGTTCCATGGTAGATATGTTCCTGATGACCAGTCTGCTGCGCGCTATTCCCCTGGGCAGCAGGCTCATATTGGTCGGCGATGTGGATCAGCTGCCTTCCGTGGGACCGGGCAACGTGCTTAAAGACCTGATAACAAGCGGCTGTGTGCCTGTAGTGCGCCTAACTGAGATATTCCGCCAAGCGCAGGAGAGCGCAATAATAATGAACGCGCACCGCATAAACCGCGGTGAATACCCCGTTTTAACAGGTCAGAAGGACTTTTTTTTCGTAAAGCGCCTCAACGCCGAGGATGTGGCGCAAGCCATACAGGAGCTTGTTCAAAAACGCCTGCCAAGCTACATTCACAGCAGCCCGCTGGATATACAGGTGCTTTCGCCAATGCGGAAATCCCCCTTGGGGGTCGCGCAGTTAAACCAGGCGCTGCAGGCCAGACTTAACCCGCCCGCGCCCCACAAGCGCGAACGGGAGCTGAACTCGTCGGTGCTGCGCGAAGGCGACAAGGTAATGCAGCTAAAGAACAACTACAATCTATCTTGGCGCGTATTTGAGCGCGAGCGGCTTATAGAGGAAGGCCAAGGCGTTTTTAACGGCGACTTGGGCGTTATAAGAGATATAGACGACACCGCGGAGACCGTAACCGTATGTTTTGACGACAACCGGCTGGTCAGTTATGACTACGCGCAGCTGGATGAACTGGAGCTGGCCTATGCCATAACGATACACAAATCCCAGGGGAGCGAGTACAAGGCGGTGGTAATACCCATTCACAGCGGCCCGCCTATGCTGATGAGCCGCAACCTGCTGTACACAGGGGTGACGCGGGCCAAGGAGCTTGCGGTAATAGTGGGCGTTCCGGAGACTATGTACAGAATGATAGATAACAACAAGGAGACAAACCGTTACACGTCGCTTAATCACAGGCTTGTGACGCAAAAGGAGATGTTTTGAATGTTCGAGTGCAAACAGACAATAGGTTATCAAGGCATTTTGCCGGACTTAAGGGTCTCATTCCCAGAGTTTATGAAGTACATTGTGGAGGCGTCCATGCTTCACTGCGAATCCACGCCCTACACGCTGCGCTGGTACATGGAGCGCGGTCAAGCCTTTGTGCTGACCGGCTGGCAGCTGCGCGTATTTTCCTATCCGCTCTGGAACGATACAATAACCATTAGGACCGCGCCCACAGAGTTTAAAGGCGTGTTAGCCAGCCGTGCCTTCGAGGTATTGAGTGCGGCCGGCGATACACTGGCTCTGGCCAACAGTTCGTGGATATACCTTGATATGAGCACGCGGAAACCCGTCAAGCCCGGCGCGGAACACGCGGCCGCCTTCGGGCCGCCTGTCCGTCCGCGGCTGCCGGCGGACCTGAAGCTGCCGGACCACACAGGCTGGGTAAAGCTGCGCGAAACCAGCTTCAGGGTGCCGCGCAGCGCTATTGACTCCAACAGCCACGCAAACAACTGCAGTTACATAGAATGGGCCACAGACAACCTGCCTGAAGGAATTTGCGAAAGCTATTCCTTGAGGGAGATGAGGACGCGCTACAGAAAGGAATGCCGCCTGGGCGACGCCGTGACGGTGGAAGCCCTGGGACGTGCCGGCGAGGCTCCGGGGGACTTCGTTTGCCTGGTCAGGGGTGCCGCGGACGCTAGGATTTTAACGGAAATATGGATGCGGTGGGAATAAGAAAAGAAGGGGCAAAATTTATTTCAGTTTAGCGATAGCCGGGCTTGCCCGACGAAATTGAATTGGAAGCGCCCCCATGTTTTTGCGTTTGCCGCAATTGACAGCGGTATTGTTTTTTCATATACTACTTAATCGAAAGGAGCCAAAATATGCAAGGGATAATAGCGCGGCTAATAGAAATAGAGAACAGCGCGGGGGCGGTAATACGCAAAACAAAGGCGGAGCGGCAGGCGCTGCAGGGCGCGTATCAGCGGAGCGTACAGGAAATAGAAGAGGCGGTTGCGTCCGAAATGCAATCTAGAATACGGGAAATAAACGCGCGGTCGGAGAGTGAGGCACTCGCGGCGGCGGATGAAATCAGGCGCAAGACGCAGGCGCGGCTGGAAGAACTTACTGAGGAATTTTCCAAAAATCACGAAGCCATAGAGGACGCTTTATTTATAAAAATAATCATAATGGGTCAAAAAGCGGACGCTTGCGGGCCGAAAAGCTGGTGAATGCATGTACAGCGGATTAAACGCCAAAATAAAGGCAATGCGCGGTAAATTTTTAAAGCGTGAGGATTACGAGGCCCTGTGTAAGGCGGGTACGCTTGCGGACTTTGGCGCGGCGCTGGCCGAGCGCGGGGCCTACGGCCGCGGCGCGCTCGAAGGCGGGCCGGAGCCCAGCCGCCATATAATGGAACAGCGGCTGGCGCAAACCTTGCGGGAGGATTTTTCGCGGATATCCGACTTCATAACCGATCTAAATCTGAAACGGTTTTTGGAGGCATTCTTCTTAAAGTTCGAAATAAACGGGCTGACGGTCTCCCTTTCTCCGATAGCCGGGCTGACGCCCAGAGCTGAGGAATTTCTGGAGAAACTGCGCGGTTCCAGACTGTACGAGGCGTCGGACATTATGGCGGAAAAGGAGAAACCTTTTGAATTGGAAACCCATCTGGATATATACTATTATCTGCGGGTGTGGCGGCTTAAAGACAAGTACCTGCGCGGAACAAACAAGCAGGTGGCGGAACAGCTGATAGGCGGGGAAATAGACTTGAAAAATATATTGTGGATTAATCGTATGAAAAGGTTCTATTCCGTAGACCAGACCTTTGTTTATACACACTTGATACCAATACATTACAGGTTAAAAGCGGCGGATATCAACCGGATGGCAAAAGCGGGCACGCGGTCGGAACTGCAGGAGGAATCGGGCCGGACGGCGTACGGCAAGCTGCTTGAAGACGATAACCTCGACAGGGCTTTTGTTGGCGCCATGGCGGGAAGCTGCCGGGCCGCGGCGCGGGAATATCCTCACTCCATAGCGCCGGTTCTGGCGTATATTTTCTTTAAGGACCTGGAAATAAAGAATATAACGTCCGTGTTGGAAGGCGTCCGTTATAGACTGCCGGAGAGCGAAATATTAAAGCGCTGCGACGGGCTTTCCCTTGCGTGCGGACCGCCCGCGGGAGTAAAAGGAGCTTGCTGATGATAGAAAAAATGAAGTACGTAAACATAATGGGCCATATAAACGATTTTGACCGGGTGGTGGAACAATACATCGGCAAGTATGACATTCATCTGGAAAACGCGGTAAAAGAGCTTTCGGATACAATGGGAGTTTTCCCCTTTGCCACGGCAAACCCATACGCGGCAATATACAAGGAAGCCGAGCGCCTGCACGATGCCCTTGGGATAAAGGACGGCTTTTTCTATAAGATGGATAAGGAGAACGCGCTTAGCATATTGCAAATGGCAAGCGAATTCTTCCAAAACAAGGATGTGGAGTTGGCCGCGCTGGAAGAACGCCGGAACCTGTTAAACGACTTTGCCCTTAAAGTGGAGCCTTTTACCGGGCTGGAGTTCGACGTGGAAGCGCTGGAGCAGTTTGAGTTTATTAAGCTGCGCTTTGGCAGGATGCCTTACGGAAGTTACAAGCAGTTCGAGACATTCTTGCACAGCAACCCCAATATATTGTTTGTAGACGCGAAAAGGACAGAGTACGTATATGGCATGTACTTCGTTCCGGCGGAGTCCTCGGACAGGGCGGATTCCCTGCTGTCCTCCTTCCACTTTGAAAGGATTTGGATTTCATTTGACATTGACGGTGAAAAGCAGCGGGGTTCCTTCAAAAAAATTTATAACGAGACCCTTACGAAGATAAACGGGCTGGACGCTAAAATACGGGAACTGCGCAGGGAAGGGCTCTCCGGGCTCTCAATAAGCAACCGCAAATTTCTTTCGGCTTTCAATACCATAAAAGAGCTTCATGCCTGCTTTGAGGCCAGGAAGTACGCAGCCAAGACCAAGCATGACTTCTACATCTTTGTGGGTTGGATGACGGAAAAAGAATGCAACTTGTTTCAAAAAGAGGTGGCAAACGACGACCTGGTGGTAGTAACGGTAGAGGACGGAGCGGACATGCAAAACGTGCGGCCGCCCACGCTGCTGTCCAACCCCTTTTTCGCGCGCCCCTTCGAGTTTTTTGTCAAAATGTATGGTTTGCCCTCTTATTGCGAGATGGACCCTACTTTGTTCGTGGCGTTGACTTATACGCTGCTGTTCGGTATAATGTTCGGCGACTTGGGGCAGGGCGCGGTGCTTACCTTGGCGGGCCTGTACATGCGCAAGGCCCGCGGAATGCAGCTGGGTTCCATACTGGGCATAATAGGCATATCCAGTATGATATTCGGCGCGCTGTACGGAAGTGTGTTCGGGTTTGAGAATATTTTACCCGCTCTGTGGACTAAGCCCACGGAGAATATAAACAATATTCTGTTCATTGCCGTGGGGATTGGCATCGTGTTTATTCTTACGGTTATGATTTTTAATATAAGAAATTCCGTTTCCCAGAAAGACCCCGGCAAACTGTTGTTCAGCCCTCACGGCGTGGCCGGCGTGTGCTTTTACGGTTCCTTGATTTATCTGGTGCTTATGCTGGCGCTTAAGGTGACACCTGCCTTAGAAAAAGTACTGTTGCCTGTGCTCGTTATTTTAATGGCAATCTCCATTGCGCTTATCGCGTTCCATGAACCGCTTTCCAACCTCCTGCGCGGCATGCCCGCCGGGGAGTACTCGGCCAGGCGGAAACTTATCCGCACGGGGGTCGGGCAGTTTTTACTGGAAACGTTTATCGAGCTGTTTGAGGTGCTGTTAAGCTATTTTACAAACACAGTCTCCTTTGTGCGCGTGGGCGCCTTTGCACTCAGCCACGCGGGTATGATGAGCGTTATTATGACGCTTTCCGGAAGCGGAAGCCGGCACAATTGGCTGGTGATAGTGCTGGGCAACATCCTGGTTATCGCCCTGGAGGGCCTTGTGGTGGGTATACAGGTACTGCGGCTTGAGTTTTACGAAATGTTCAGCCGGTTCTTTGAGGGTAACGGCAGGCCCTTCCTGCCCTTTAACCGTTAAAACCCTTAATGGAGGTATTTTTATATGAAAAACATTCTTATCGCGCTGTTAGTTTTAGCAATAATCCTGCCTGTAGGGATATTCTTCCTTGGCGAACGGAAACCCAAACGATTTAAAAATATGCTTGCTGTAAACATCATTTCCTTTTTCGGAGTAATGATGTTCGCCGTGTTTTTTATGTTCTCCGGCCAGGCGCTGGCGTCGGAAGTCCCGAATGCCGCCGGCGCGGGTTCGGCCGCGGATGGGCTCCGATACCTGGGGGCGGCGCTTTCAACAGGGCTTGCCACAATAGGCGCTGGCGTGGCGACAGGTTCGGCCGCGGCGGCGGCCCTTGGCGCCCTCAGCGAAAACGAGGGCATCATGGGCAAGGCCCTTATATTCGTGGCGCTGGCGGAAGGTATCGCCATATATGGGATGCTGGTCTCGTTCATGATTCTTAACGGGTGATTTTATGAAAATGTACGTGATAAGCGACAACACGGACACACGCACAGGGTTCCGGCTGGTAGGCGTAGACGGCGTGGTGGCCCATACACGGGATGAGATACAGGACGCGTTGCGGCTCGCGTTAGAGGACCGGGAAATTGGTATTATCCTTATAATGGAGAAAATGGCGGCGCAATTCTCGGATATTATCGACGACATAAAATTAAAGAGGCGGCTGCCGCTGATAGTAGAAATACCTGACAGGCATGGAACCGGGCGCAAGAAGGATTTTCTTACCCAATATGTCCGCGAGGCTATTGGCGTAAAGTTGTGAGGTGTGCTTTTAATGAAACTGGACGCTAAGCTGGCGAATTTTTCAAAAATTGTGGCGCAGGAAGCCCATGAAAAGCGGGAGCAGCTAATAGCGGAAATGAAGCGCGAATCCGAGAGGATACGCGGCGATACGGAAAGGCGCGCCCGTGAGCGCGCCGAGGCGGCTGTACGCAAGGAAGCCTACAATGCCGAGGAACGGCGGAGCAGGAAGGTTCTGGAGGCGTCGGTGGCGGCTAAAAAGAGCATGATCGAACTGCGTAACTCGTTTATTGAAAAGCTGTTCATTAATATAGAAGAAAGAATAAAAAGCTATGTCTCCACAAAGGAATATGAGGAGCAGCTGGCGGCTGAAATAAAGAAACACGCTGGCGGGGCGGTCTCTGCGGAGCGCGGCTGTGTCGTCTTTCTCGCGCCCGGCGATATGCGCCTGGCGCCCGGCCTCTCAGAGTGCGGCGCGGAAATCAAGGTGGCTAAGGAAAATTTCCTGGGCGGCTTTAAAATTTATTGGCCAGGCAAAAACGCCATTGAGGACTATTCCTTTAAAACCCGTTTAGAGGACGAGCGAAAGAATTTCAGCATGTTTAAAATTTAAGGATGGTTTTAATGCCAGAAAAATACGGCGAAATATACGGCATTAACGGACCTGTGCTGACAGTGAAGACGAAAAACAACTTTCACATGTCAGAGACAGTGCTGGTGACGGAGGAGCGTCTGATAGGCGAGGTGATAAACATCCGCCAAAACGAGGCTGTGGTGCAGGTGTTTGAGGACACCTCGGGCCTGCGGGCAGGGGAAAAGGTGTACCCCACAGGCGCGCGGCTTTCCGTGACCCTTGGGCCGGGCATAATAGGCAATATTTTTGATGGTATCCAGCGCCCGCTAAAGGCTATAGAAGCGGCTTCAGGCACCTTTATAAGCAGGGGCGTGCATGTGGACAGCCTGGACGGCGGGCGTAAATGGCCCGTGCGCTTCACGGCCAAGGCCGGCGCGCAAGTCAAGGCCGGCTGCCAAATAGCCGAAACACCCGAAACCAGCTTCATAGTAAATAAAATAATGATACCGCCGGACATCTCCGGACGCCTGGAATGGCTGGCGCCTGACGGCGAGTACACGGTAAACGAGCCTGTGGCCATAGTGCGCGATACTGCGGGTATGGAGACAACCATAACAATGGCGCAGAAATGGCCCATACGCGCACCGCGCCCTGTAA
>JAISYE010000098.1 GCA_031297485.1 Clostridiales bacterium | reverse complement strand
TAACCACCTGGGGCCCACCCACCAACCCAGGTTTCGCCCCAAACCCCCGCTGGGCACATAACGTGGTTTTTTTCTTTGGCCCCCGATAGTCGAGCTTGCTCGACGAAGACCCCTTCTTTAAGGGCGGCGAGTGCGATAGTCGAGCTTGCTCGACGTAAGGGATTGTTAATGGGGAAATGAATGGGCGCGGCCCGTGGGACCGCGCCTTTTTTACGCTCGTTTGTCTAGGCTTTGGCCCATGCCTTTGCCCACATTTTTGTCATAGAATTGTTTGGCGAACTGGGCGGAATCTATTTTTTGACGGGTCGCGACTCTGGTTTCGCCGCCAGAAACATACACTCTGCCACATTCCGGGCATACGTCCGTAAAAATTCTTATGCTGGCGGACACCACTTCCTTGCCTTCTTCCCGAGCTTTGGCCGTTTCGCGGGTATAGTGCTCGTTCTCGTGGCTGGCGACCGCAGTCGCGGCCTGGTTGGGGGTCAGCTTTGTAGGGCTTTTGAAAGATACTCCGGGGTCGTCTGAGCCGTCCTGATAGCGGCGGTTTTGACAGGTTTGGCACACCTTTGCCTCCTCCGCCCGCTGTACAGCCCCCACATCATCCGCTGCGGGCGCGGCCAAACCGTTATTATAAGCGCTATACGCCAATTCTTTTGGTTCAGTTACCGGCATAATTTGTGCCATAAATATTTTCCTTTCCTTGGAAGGCGAATTAAGCCCCCTAAGCGTGAACTTAAGAAAAAAATAACCAGTCCCTTTTGTTAAAAAAGCCTCTACCTTCATCAAAAATCGCCGCCCTAGCCGCCCTTAAGAAGGGGTCTGGGGGCGAAGTCCCCAGCGGGGTTTGGGGCAGAGCCCCAAGGTCATAGGCCTTAATCTTTTGACCTTCCCATACCCTAAGTCAGCGCTGCGCGGCACCTTATACCAGGCTTACAACCTTGCCGCCCAGGATAGATTCTTTTTCCGCCGTCGCAATCTCAATGGCAGCCATAGAGTCTTCCGGCGGGTTTGTTTCAATAGCGCGGTTTTCAGCCACACAGCGGACAAAATCCGCCAGTTCGCTGTAATAAGCGTCCTCTTGCGGTGTTTCTACCTTAAATATTCTGTCCTCCGTATAAATAATAAGCCCGGCGTTTTCCATCCGTACCGTGGCGTTTTCAAACCGCACAAGAAAACTCATCTCAAAGGGGAACGACGCGGCCAACCCCCAATATGCCCGGGCGGACACAAACTTGCCCTCGTACCCGTACAGAGCAGCCACAGAGTCAAACTTAACGTCTGTATGGGACGCCACAGCGCTGACCCATTCCGGCTTGCCAAATAGCCAGTTTATCATGTCCACATCGTGTATGTGTAGGTCGAACAGCGCGCCGCCGCTTTTTTCCCAGTCCCAATACCAGTTTTGCCACGACCACCTGGGCAACGCGCTTAGCCGCGCGAATTCCGCGCATATCACCTTGCCGTACCGGCCGCTTTCAATCATAGCCTTAAGCTCGCGATATTCCGGCCAGTACCTCAGGCACTGCCCAATCATCAGCTGCTTGCCCGCCGCCTTGGCCTTGCCTATCATCCCACGGCAGTCCTCCAGAGTCAGGGCCATCGGCTTCTCGGACAGTACATGTACGCCCCGGTCAAGGGCCAGCCCCGCAATTTCCCTGTGCAGGTACGTGGGCACAGCCGAAATTATAAAGTCCAAACTCTCTTCCGTCAGCATGGCCAAGGCGTCGGTGTACCGCCTGTATGCCCCGTCCACGGCCGACGCGTTTATATTCATGTTTATAGCGGTCACTGAATCAAAGGCCGCCTCATTAACGTCGCATACCGCGGTAAGTTCCGCCGCGCCCTCCAGCAGCTTGACATTCCTCAGGTGCGCCTTGCCAAGCCCGCCAAGCCCAATTATACCGCACTTAAGCATGCCTCCGTCCCTCTATTCCTTCCAGTATGCCGCGTATATACTTATTTGTGTTGACCGCGTCCGCCAGACTCTCTTCTATATAAAAGTCCCCGGTATAGCCTTGGGCCAGCAGTTTGGCTAAAAATTCCGGGAAGTTTATAAGCCCCTCGCCGGTAAGCCGCTGGCTGAGATGTAAATCTTTGACTGTGTCTGTGCAGTAAACAGCGTCCTTTATATGCACCCCGTCAATATATCCCTTGAAAATTTCAAGCGCGTCCATTGGGTTCCCAGCGCCATACAGTATCAGGTTGGCGGGGTCTAGGTTAACGCCTAGGTTGCCCAAGCCTATGTCGGCTATCACACGCATGAGCGTTACAGGCGTTTCCTGACCGGTTTCAAAATTAAACCGCAGCCCCAGGGACGCGCAGTATTCAGCCACATACGCTATGGCCCGCACCACCCCGCGGTACTCCGGATTAGTTAAATCCGGTATGAAACCCACATGAGTGACTATATTGGACACACCCAGCCTTCTGGCAAAGGCGGCGCCGGCGCAAAGCTCCCGCATACGCGCGTAACGGTACGCCGGCGGCACAAGCCCAAGCGTATGCGGCCCGTCCAAGGCGTTCCACACCGCGGGGCCGCTCCAGCCCGCCCAAAACGAAGAGATTTTGAGCCGGTCTCGCGCCAGAGCAAGCGTTTTATTCGCGTTATCCTCAGTCAGTAACGCCGGGTTCCAACAGCTGACCTGCACACATTCCATACCAGCGTCCAGCAGCGGTTCCGGCCCGCCCTCCAGAAGGGCGTCCAACGGGTATATGACCCCTATGGCGTTTTTCATAGTAAAACCTCCAGTGTTCTTTATTTATACTAAGGCGCGAAAAGAAATGCGCTTTTCACGCCGGTTGTTGGTTGCTCACACACGAAAACACTGAAAGATTTTTAGAAGATGTTTTCGTGTGTGAGTATAATAATACGGCACTTGTTCGCCGGCCTAACCCTTCAGGGGCTTAGGCCAGCGACAGTACGCTCAAGTTCTCCTCCTCGGCGAGGCTGATAAGCCTCCCGTCAGTAAGGCGCACTATTGGCTTGGATAAATTCTGTTGGTTTATAAATACAACTGTGCCTTCCTGTCCGTCGGTTAATTTTACATAATTGCCCAGATATGTGTACGCGATGTTCCTTAAAAACACAATCAGGTTTTCGGTGTCAATTTCGCCGTATACCTTGGTTTCAAACATGCGTATAACCTCAAAGGGGCACAGCTTCGCCCTGTATATTCTGTTCGCGGTCATGGCGTCGTAGATGTCCACTATGCTTACTATTTTCGCGAACGTTTCGATGTTTTCGCCCAGCAGCCCGTAGGGGTAGCCTTTGCCGTTTATTTTCTCATGATGCATAAGCGCCGCCAGTTTGATGCTTTCGGGAATATTTTGGTTCTTTAGGATTTCGTAGCCGTCAATTGTGTGGCGCTTCATTATTTTAAACTCTTCATCCTTAAGGGGGCCCGCCTTGTTTAAAATCTCCGGCGGCGTCCTGGTTTTGCCTATATCGTGCAAAATCCCGGCGGTCGTCAGGTATACCACGTCCCTGGCGCTGAGACGCAGCCATTTGGCGAAAAGGTTGCACAGCAGCGCCACATTATTGCTATGGGTGAATGTGTGCTCATCCGCTTCCTTTATATAGCCCAAGAATGTCAAGACGTCGCTCTTGCACTTAAGATGCTCCATTACGCCGTTAGTCAGCTTAAAGAGTTCGTCCAGGTTTATTGTGGCGCCGTCGCTTATAGCCATAACATACTTTTTTATCTCTGCCGTGCTTTCGTCGTAGTTTTCAACAAATTCTTTAAAAGCCGCGCTTTTTTGCACAGGTATCCCTTCCATACCCCAATGTACCGTGTTAAACGCCGGCTCGTATTTCCGCTTTGGGGCCTTGGTTTTTACTATTATAAAATCTACCCTGCTGGTTTGCAGCTTCTTTATATTATTTGCCGTCAGCACCGTGCCTTTGCGCATAAATATCGAACCATCCTCTGTCACCACTTCAGAGGATAAAATCATGCCAGGCTGCACATTCGCTAATGTTATCTGCTGGTCATAAAACAGTTCTTCTGGTTTGGAAGTTTCAGACATGCGGCTGCCCCCCTTTCATGCAACTATTATATCACAAGTCCGCAGGCAGACACAATATTTTTTGCGGACTATAATTGGTATGTCACGCACTCTACCATAGGTCCAGCATATTATACCACATATAATAGTATATGTTACCGCGCAAGTAAAAAAAAGGGAGGGCAAGGCAATGGCGCATAATCAATACCATACGGCGGCGGCAGACCAAGGCAGGCTTCAAATAGGGGCGTTTGACCTAAACCAGGGCCGGCCGGCGGCAGGCGTTACCATTAATGTCACGACCTCGGACGGGATGGTAATTGACGAGCTTGTAACAGATGATTCCGGCCAAACCGCAGAAATATACCTGCACACACCGCCCTTAAGCTATTCCATGGAAGCGGGGCAGCCGCGGCCATACGACGAATACGGCATAAGCGCGTCGGTGGAAGGCTACGAGCCTGTAAGAATAAGCGGCGTACAAATCTTGCCGGACTGTTCGGCGCGTCAGGACGTTTACCTGCAGCCAGCGGCAGCGCCAGGGGAAAGCGCAACAATAAGGATACCGCCTCCAGCGCTGTGGGGTTCGTACCCGCAAAAAATCCCGGAGGACCCCGCGAAAGAACTGCCGGCAGAAACCGGCTTTGTGGTGCTGCCGGACCCTGTTGTGCCGGAATACATTGTCGTGCACGCGGGAACGCCCGCGAACACCGGAGCCCAGAACTACTTCGTGCCTTTTAAGGACTATATAAAGAATGTGGCCAGCTGTGAAATATACGCCAACTGGCCGGAGGAAACGCTTAAAGCGAACGTTATGGCCATACTGTCGTTTACCCTTAACAGGGTATATACAGAATGGTATCGGTCTAGGGGATATAATTTTACCATAACCAATTCCACAGCCTATGACCAGGCTTTTGCTTACGGCCGCAATATCTTCCGTGAGATTTCGAACGTAGTGGATAGTATGTTCACATCCTTCATTACCCGGCCGGGCATCCGGCAGCCCCTGCTGGCCCAATACTGCGACGGAAAGCGGGTAAACTGCGAGCCTGACGGCTGGATGAGTCAATGGGGTTCCAAGGAACTTGGCGACAGGGGCTATGGCATGGATGAAATTTTAAAAAGTTTCTACGGCTATGATATTTACTTTATGCAGGCCAAACTTGTAGACGGCGTGCCCTACTCCTTTTCAGGCAACAACTTACAGATGGGCTCCAGGGGGCAGGACGTGCGGACCATACAGGAACAGCTTAACGCCATATCAAACAACTACCCGGCGATTAAAAAAATCAGGGTTGACGGCATATTTGGGGACAGAACCCTTGAGGCTGTCAAAAAATTTCAGACGGTCTTTCAGCTGCCGGCAAGCGGAATTGTGGATTTTCCAACCTGGTACAGGATATCTGATATATATGTGGCTGTCACGCGAATGGCCGAGCTGATTTAATGGCTCTGAAACCTTGGGGAGGGTCAAAAGATTAAGACCTTGGGGAAGGTCAAAACCTAAGACCTTGGGGCCAACGAACAAACCATCGTTAGGCCCCAAACCCCGCTGGGGACTTCGCCCCCAGACCCCTTCTTAAGAGCGGCTAGGGAGGTGATTTTTTATGAAGGTACGGCTTTTTAAGAAAATAGGGAAGGTCAAAAGATTAAGACCTTGGGGCCAACGAACAAACCATCGTTAGGCCCCAAACCCCGCTGGGGACTCATCCCCAGACCCCTTCTTAAGGGCGGCTAGGGCGGTGATTTTTGACGAAGGTACGGCTTTTTAACAAAAATTTGAAACGCTTGACACTCTGCTGTTTTTATAGTATACTAATTTCATCAGTTAAGTTGGGTTAAGAATTATACGCGTGAATGTTGAGATTTGCTGCGGTACGGTTACGTGTCTATTGGTGTTGGGTTTTTATGTTTGGGAATCAATGTCAACAAGTTAAGGGTTTTCGAGTTATACTCGCGAACATTGAGATTTGCCACATTAAAGTCACCGCACCCACCGCCCTTAAGAAGGGGTCTG
>JAISYE010000097.1 GCA_031297485.1 Clostridiales bacterium | reverse complement strand
CTCTCCGCACTTGAGAAGGGGTCTGGGGATGAAATCCCCAGCGGGGTTTGGGGCCAACGAACAAACCATCGTTAGGCCCCCAAGGTCTTAAGCACTTAAGGGATTGAACCTTTTTTTCTTAAGTTCGCGCTTATGGGACTTCACCCCCAATAGTCGAGCTTGCTCGACTATCGTACTCTCCGCACTTGAGAAGGGGTCTGGGGATGAAATCCCCAGCGGGGTTTGGGGCCAACGAACAAACCATCGTTAGGCCCCAAGGTCTTAAGCACTTAAGGGATTGAACCTTTTTTTCTTAACTTCGCGCCGCTGGATACCCTCTTCTCTATAGCCTTGGAACGCTGCCCCGGTTATCATAAGCGCGTTTAAACGGCGCCCGCTGGCGCACAGCCTCGTACAGCAGAACGGAGCCGGCCATGGCGGCGTTAAGGGACTCGGCGCGGCCCGGCATGGGTATCTTAATGAAAGACGCGGCCGCGCGGGCGATTCCTTCGGAAAGCCCGTGGGCCTCGCTGCCTATAGCTATCGCGCAGCCCGCCGAAAGACGCGCGTCCCAGGGCATGACCCGCCCTTGCGGGTGCGCGGCGGCAATGGGCGTGTTATTTTTTGCGCATAAGCTGATAACTTCATCGGCAGTCAGTTCGGCAATAATCGGAACGTTAAAAATCGAGCCGGACATTGCCCGCAAAACCTTGGGGCTGTACATATCGGCGCAGCCGCGGGTCATCAGCACGGACCCGGCGGCAGCGTCAGCGGCGCGTACCAGCGTGCCTAGGTTGCCCGGGTCGCTTATACGGTCGCAGATTAAGACAAGAGGCGGCTCGCTCTTAAACGCGAGGGCCGGCGCAGCCAGCGGCATCCGGCATACCGCCATGACGCCCGGGGGCGTCACAAGCCCGGATACCCGCGCAGCCGCGCGCTCGGACAGGATATACACAGGAGCGCGGCGTTCGTAGGCTTCAAAACTTGTTTCCTCACGGCTTTCCGAAAATAAATAGCTCTCCACAGGCCAGTCCTCTGGTATCTGCGCCGCTACCCGCTCGCCTTCCACTATAAACGCGTTATGCTCAAGCCGCCCCTTCTTGTCTTTCAGCGAAACCAGCTTCTTTATATACTTGTTCGAAAGGCTTTCTATTCTGGTCAACATTCTTCATACATATGGCCGCATGTGAATTCCCCGGGCCAACAGTTCCTCCTTAATCTCCTTTACGGAATAATTCCGCTCAATAAGCGGCGAATACAGCATCGAGCTTATAATCGCCGCGGAAGGTCCGCTCACTCCGTCGGGCTGGTCTCTGAATATTTCCGCCACATGCTCCGGCTTGCCCGCGCCGCCGGAGGCAATAATCGGCACGTTTACCGCCCGCGCTATCTTGAACGTAATATCTGTATCGTATCCCTTGTGGGTGCCGTCGTTGTCAATGCTGTTCACACAAATTTCACCGGCGCCTAGGGCCTCACCCCGCCGCGCCCATTCCACCGCGTCCATGCCTGTGAATACCCGCGCGCCGTCTATGGCGATTTCATAGCCGCTGGGTATGGACTCGGTCACAGCCACTTTCTTCACCTGCATGCTCAATACCACACACTGGCTGCCAAAGGCTTTCGCCGCCGCGGTTATTATGGCGGGGTTACGCACTGCCATCGAGTCCACGCTTATTTTCTCAGCCCCGGACTTCAGCACCTCGTACATATCCTCCAACGACTTTATACCGCCTCCTACCGTAAAGGGCACAAACACATGCCGCGCTACCCGGCGCACCATGTCTATGTCTATCTTCCGCTTGTCGGAACTGGCGGTTATATCGTAAAATATTATTTCGTCTATCTTGTCCTCGTATACCTTTATGGCTATGTCCTCCGCGCGGCCTATGTCGATATTATTCTGGAACTTAAGCGCCTTGGTCACCTTGCCGTCCTTTACGTCAAAACACGCGATTAACCTCTTCGTCAGCATACTCTTCCACCTCATAGCCCAGCGGCAAAATTCTTTAACATCCGCAAACCAGCCTCGCCGCTTTTCTCCAAATGAAACTGTGTCGCCGCTATGCTCCCAGACCGCAGCATGGAGCAAAACCGTATTCCGTAATCCGTTTCCGCCGCTGTGATGGCGGGGTTATCGGGACAGAAATAATAGGAATTGACAAAGTAAAAATATTCCGACCCGTTAAAGCCCTGGGCGAGAGGCTCACCCTCCGCAAAATCCACCTTGTTCCATCCGATTTGCGGTATGCGCACCTGGTCCGGGAATTTCAATACCTTCCCAGGCACCCAGCCCAGACAGGGCGTATTATCCTCCTCGCTGCCGCAAGCCAAAATCTGCATTCCAATGCAAATACCCAGAAAAGGCAGGCCCGAACCGTTCACCCACTGGTCTAAGCCGGTTATGAGGCCAAGTTCCTTAAGGGAATCCATTGTAGCCCGCGCCGAGCCTACCCCCGGCAGAATTATCCCTGACATTGCGCCAATCTGCCCTTCCTCTGTCACAGCTTCCGCAGCCGCGCCTATTTCCGCCAGCGCGTTAAGCACGCTGGGGGCGTTGCCCGCCTTGTAGTCTATTACCCCAATTTTCATACAAGCACGTACTCCTTCTTTAAATTAAGAGTCACACCATCACTACGCCTTCAAAGACCTTGGCGCAGTCGCCGGTCATGGTCACTTGCTCCTCTGTGTACCGTATTACAAGCTCCCCGCCCGCCAGAATCACCCGGATATCCTCGCCCCTTGGACACAGCCCGTTTACCGCGGCGGCCGCCGCGGCAGCGCAGGCGCCGGTGCCGCAGGCCAGTGTCTCGCCGTTGCCGCGCTCCCATACCCGCATTTTCAGCGTGTTCCGGTCTATCACCTTTACAAATTCTGTATTCACCCGTTCGGGAAATATAGGCGCAAACTCAAACTCAGGGCCAACCGCCGCCATATCCAGACTCTCCGTGTCCTCGCAGAACACCACGCAGTGTGGGTTGCCCATGGAAAGGCAGGTTATATTGTACTCGGTTCCGCCTATCCGCGCCCGCTGGTTTATCACCGAGTCCAGTCCCTCAAAGCCAAGCACGGGTATCCGTTCCGGCCGGAACACCGCCGCGCCCATATCCGCCGTTACCGACGAGGCTTCCCCATTCCGCGTAAATACCGTCAGCTCCTTTATGCCGCTTAGGGTTTCTATCCGCTGCCGGAGCCGCGGGACTATGCCGCTGTCGTATAAATATTTCGCCACACAGCGTAGGGCGTTGCCGCTCATTTCCCCTTCACTGCCGTCCAGGTTGAACATGCGCATCTTGGCGTCCGCCGCGCCGGAAGGCAGTATCAGCACCAGGCCGTCGCCGCCTATGCCGAAATGCCTGTCCGAGAGCAGCACCGAAAGGGATTCCGGCGAGTTTAATTCCAGTGCCATGCAATCAATATAAATATAATCGTTTCCGCAGGTTTCCATCTTTATGAACTTCAGCGCCATCCGCCGCTCACGCATATTGTTTATGTCTATCAGTTCGGTGTTTATTTCGCTGTACCTGCTTAACATGCTGTCCGCCAGGGCGTTGGCCGTATCCACACTTGTCAGGCAGGGTATGCCCAGCAGGCAGGCCTTGCGGCGCAGGCGCACGCTCTCGCGGGCAGGGCTGCGCCCCCGCGCCGATGTGGATACTATGCAGCCTATCTTACCGCCGTCCAGTAAGGTTAAGATATTGTCCCGAAGGTCCTCCTGCTCGTGATTAACTATAGTAACACCCAGGCCAGCGTTTTGTAAAACTTCCCCCGTGCCGCGCGTGGCGTATATGGCAAAGCCTAATTCCGCAAATTTTTTCGCGATTTCCGGCGCTTCCTCACGGTCGCCCCTGCGCAGGGATATCAGCGCGCCGCGCCCGCTTGGCCGCATGTTGTACCCTGCGGCCAGCAGGCCTTTGTACAGGGCCTCGCGCAAATTCTTTCCAATACCCAGCACCTCGCCCGTGGACTTCATCTCCGGCCCCAACTGCGTATCCACGTCCGTTAATTTCTCAAAGGAAAATACCGGCACCTTAACCGCCGTATAGGGCGGGCTCGCGATACCCTTACCATAGCCCAGTTCCGCCAGCGTCTGCCCGAAGCATACCCGGGTCGCAAGCTCACACATTGGTATCCGCGTTATCTTGCTGATATACGGCACTGTGCGCGAGGCCCTGGGGTTTACCTCTATTACGTAAATTTCCCGCCCAACTGTCACGTACTGGATATTTATAAGCCCGCGCGCGTCCAAGGCCACGCAAATCTTCTCCGTTACCGCCAGAATGTCCGCCGCCAGCAGGTCGTCGATGTGCGGCGGGGGATATACCGCGATGCTGTCGCCGGAATGGATTCCCGTGCGCTCTATATGCTCCATTATACCAGGCAGCAGCACTTGGCGCCCGTCGCATATGGCGTCTGTTTCTATCTCCCTGCCGCTTAAATATTTATCAATCAGCACCGCGTTATCCTGTTTTTGGCGTAAAATTATACCCATATACTCCCGTATGTCCTCCGCGTCGTGGGCGATTATCATATTCTGCCCGCCCAGCACATAGGATGGCCTCATCAGCACGGGATACCCCAGCTTTTCCGCTGTTTTCAGCGCTTCCTCAAGGTTGGTAACGCTGCCGCCCCTGGGACGCTTTATATCCAGCCTCTCCAACAGCGCGTCAAAGCGCTGGCGGTCCTCGCAGATGTCAATACTTTCCGCGGAAGTACCGATTATCTTTACGCCGCGCTCGTGCAGTTCCCGCGCCAGTTTTATCGCCGTACCGCCGCCAAAAGCCGCTATTACTCCCTCCGGCTTTTCCAGCTCTATTACGCGCATAACATCTTCTATGCTAAGAGGCTCGAAGTAGAGCCTGTCCGCTGTGTCAAAATCCGTGGACACAGTCTCCGGGTTGTTATTGATTACTATGACCTCAAAGCCTAAGTCCTTCAACGTCCACACGCAATGCACACAGGCGTAGTCGAATTCTATGCCCTGGCCTATGCGTATCGGGCCGCTGCCCAGCACAAGAATCTTGGGCTTCGCGCTGGGTATGGCCTCGTTCTCCATGCCTTGGGCGGCTGTGCCGTAAGCCGCGTAAAAATACGGCGTCGCCGCCTCAAATTCCCCACCGCAGGTATCCACCATTTTGTAAACCGGCGGCAGACTGTAGGGGCAGTCTGCGCCCACCGCCTTGTCCGTAAACCCCAGGCGCTTTGCCTGGATATACATTTCCTCTGTCAAGGGTTCGCGCCGCATCAGAAGTTCGTGGTCAGCTATGTTCTTTATTTTATACAAGAACCATCGGTCAATGCCCGAAAGCCGGTGCAGGTCCTCCGGGTCCATGCCGCGTTTAAGCGCCTCATATAGGGCGAATATCCTCTCGTCCGTGGCCGCCGCTATAAGCCCGCGCAGCTCCCCGTCCCCAAGGGCGGCTATTGCCGGCACTGCCAGGGAACCCGCCGCCTTCATTATCCCCAGCTCAAAGGTGTCCGCAATGGCCATTGCCTCACCCGTGGACTTCATCTGGGTCCCCAGTTCTCTTTTGGCGTATACAAATTTATCAAAGGGCCACTTGGGGAATTTGACCGCAATATAGTCCAGAGCAGGCTCAAAAGCGGCGAATGTCCCGCCTGTCACCTCGTTTACAATCTCGTCCAGCGTCCAGCCAATGGCGATTTTCGCCGCCACCTTGGCGATTGGGTAACCGGTGGCCTTGGACGCCAGCGCGGAGGAACGGGACACCCTGGGGTTGACCTCTATTACCGCGTACTCAAAGGAGTCGGGCCTAAGCGCGAACTGGCAGTTGCACCCGCCTTCCACGCCCAGGGCCGCGATAATATCCAGCGCCGCGCTGCGCAGCATTTGATATTCCCTGTCGGCCAGCGTTACAGTTGGCGCTACGACTATGCTGTCCCCCGTATGGATTCCCACGGGGTCAAAATTTTCCATGGAGCAGACCGCAACCGAATTGCCGGCCCTGTCGCGCATTACCTCGAACTCAATCTCCTTCCAGCCGGCGATGGATTTCTCTATAAGCGCCTGGCCGATAGGGGAAAGGGCCAGACCGTTTGTGACACGTTCCCGCAGCTCCGCTTCGCTGGAGGCCAGGCCGCCGCCTGTACCGCCAAGGGTAAAGGCCGGGCGCACTATAACGTCAAAGCCGATTTCCCGGGCAAAGGCCAGCGCGCTGTCCACGTTGCTTACAACTCGCGACGGCACTACAGGCTGGCCTATGGATTCCATCGTATCCTTGAACATTTGGCGGTCCTCGGCTTTGTCAATGGCCTCTGGCGACGAACCCAGGAGGCGTATGTTCATTTTTTCCAAAAAACCCTCCCGAGCCAGCAGCATACACAGTGTCAAGCCGGTTTGACCGCCCATGCCGGACAATATGCTGTCGGGCCGCTCTTTTTCTATAATCCGCTTTACTGTTACTAAGGTCAAGGGCTCAATGTAAATTTTATCCGCTATAACTTTATCTGTCATAATTGTCGCCGGGTTAGAGTTTATCAGCACTATCTCTATGCCCGCCGCCTTAAGCACCCTGCAAGCCTGGGTTCCCGCGTAGTCGAATTCCGCCGCCTGGCCGATTACTATCGGGCCGGAACCTATCACAAGCACTTTTTTTATGGATGTATCCAGGGGCATTGTTGCCCTCCTTTCATCAGGCTAACAAACCTGTCGAACAGAAAACCAGTGTCCAGAGGCCCTCCGTGTGCCTCGGGATGAAACTGGGCGGAAAAGGCGCGCGCGGCCCCGCCGCTGATATACTCCAGCCCTTCGTTGGTGGAGTCGTTTACATTTATAAACAGTTCCCGCGCTATGCTCCTGTTCACACTTTCCCGCACAACCTCGTAACCGTGATTTTGGCTGGTTATGTATACCCGGCCTGTTCCCAGGTCCTTTACCGGCTGGTTTGCCCCGCGATGGCCGAATTTCATCTTGCGTGTCTTAAAGCCGCTGGCCAGCGCCATAAGCTGATGACCCAGGCATATGCCGAAAATAGGCGTGTTGGACTCAAAAAGTTTTCCTATTTCAGCTATAATCCCGGGGTTATCAGCCGGGTCCCCCGGACCGTTGGACAGCATGACGCCGTCCGGACCGCAAGCCAGTACGGCCTCCTCACTCGCGCTGTGAGGGAAAACGGTTACCGCGCAGCCGCGTTTTACCAACTCCCTGATTATATTCTCCTTCAGCCCAAAGTCCATCAGCGCGACTTTATACCCGTCCGCAGACGGCGAGGCAAGAGCGGCATGGGTGTAGGGCGCTTTACAGGACACAGCGCTTACGGCGTTTTCGATTTTATACGAATTTATTTCGTTATAGTCTATTCCCGAGACAGAACGCGCGATGCGCCCGTTCATCACGCCTTGCGTGCGGATTATTTTTGTCAGCGCCCGGGTATCAATCCCGCTTAGACCGACAATGCCCTGAGTTTTTAAAAAACTGTCCAGCGCTCCCTCGCTGCGAAAATTGGAGGGCGCGCGGCACCACTCCCGCACTATATAGCCTCGCGCGTGAATTTTACCGCTTTCAAAATCCTCGGGGATTACCCCGTAGTTGCCTATTAACGGAAAGGTTTGCGCTATTATCTGACCCGCGTAGCTTTTATCCGTCAGAGTTTCTAAATATCCTGTCATGCCCGTGGTGAACACTATTTCGCCTGTTACTTCCTCAGACGCGCCAAAGGACTCGCCTTCAAATATATGGCCATCCGCCAGTATCAGGTACGCTTTTGACATCTCTATCCCTCCATGCGGTTTAGGATGTGTTTGAAAACCGGATGTTCCGGCCCCGTCTTGATTCCGATAGCCGAGCTCGCTGGACGCAGCGCAAAGCGTCGAGCAAGCTCGACCGGGGCCGGGCGCCGGATGCGGACCGGAACCTCCGGCGGGACCGGAACCTCCGGTTTCATTGCGGCGGTTTCATTCAAAATTTCGCGCTTTAAGGAATTTTCAAACACGCCTTAGTACAAGACTTTGTAAATCAATGTGAGACGCTGGCAAACACACTTCGCCACTGTCAGCAAATTCCCTTGTAGGGACGAACCTAACGGTGAGTTGTCCGTTGGTTCGCCCGCTTAACCTGTTGACATTGCTTTCTAAATAAAAGCCGGGCTTATTGATGTTTCCTTCTCATGCTTCACGCGCACCTCGCCGCGTCCGGCTACAGCCACGGCGGTTTTGTAAACGGTCTTCCCGCTTCCGGCGTAACGCGCGCAGTAACCCCGCGCCTCAATCTGGGCGAAACACTCCTTTAGCGCGTCCTCTAACACGCCTTCACCCTCATGCCTGCGATATTTTACCTCCATTACGTATACGGCGTTGGGCAGTTCCAATATGCCGTCCACCCGGCCGCCGGACACAGATACCTCCGCCTCAATATTAAAGCCCAGCAGCTGCATAACCGCGTAAAGCAGGGAATGATAGTACGCTTCCCTGTCCACGTGCAGTTCGTAGGGTAT
>JAISYE010000096.1 GCA_031297485.1 Clostridiales bacterium | reverse complement strand
TGATAGTATATAGTGCGATTACCATGCTAAAATTAAATAGTTTTAACAAGAAAAATAACACCTTTTTATTTGCGAGAATGCTCCCCAACGCTAAAATTGGGTTTTTGCAGCAGACTCATACAAATTAATAGTATATATTACAGACAGGATAATGCAACAAATATATTTTTAAGAAATACACCGACTTGTTACAGGCGCCAATTTTGTATATTGTTACTAATAGCGCTCATTTATAGATGACAAGAAAATTTTTACAACATAAACTTGGGGATATTATACAATATAGGATAGTTTGCCCTGTATTGTATAATAATATGGTAATTATAAATTATGGAAATTATGAAATTGCCCTGCGGCAGGGCATTTGCGCTAATCACTCTTTCAGTCATAATCTTCGAAAACTCCTTTCACGCTAAATTCGGGTTACACTTCTGCCTCTCTGACATCCCCGGGGCGCTTGCCGCGTCCTCTCGGCTTATCCGCCCTTCGTTGTAGTTCCTCAGTACGCGCGCTTGCTTCAGGACGTGTTTGAGGGACATTTTGGCCTCAAAAAAACGCAGAATATTTTTTTGCCGCTCAGTCATTGATAAATCAAGGTTTCCAAAAAATTGACGCATTTCTCTGGAATGACGAAGGACATTAAACGCCAAACTTTTTCGACCTGCGCAATTGCCTTTGAACCCTGCAATGCGGACGGGTTTCTGAGTACCGAATTTTTGCCTGCCTAAAATGGAATTCGCTATTTGGGCCATTTTCAGTAAAAACCTATTGCGCAGGTAGAACTTTTTCACGGGAAATGCAAACGCTTCAACGCATTTCGTCAAGCAAGCTCGACTATCTCCGAAAAAGTTTGGGGTCTTTATCTTTCGTCGTTCCTAAGCATTATTTTGGCTTTTGACACCCATGCCCGTATATTATATGCTATAATAATAGCAATCAGCGACTGAGGCGTATTTGAAAATTCCTTAACGCGCGAAATTCCGCGCAGAGCGGGCGAATACCACCCACCCGCGAATTCCGCGCTGCGTCGGGCAATCTCTATTGTCGGAATCCAATTTTCAAACACGCCCTAAGAAAAAAGCGAGGGATATCTATAATGAAAATGTTACGCAATCTTGTTGCGAAGTATATTTTTTCAGACAGTCTGGATTTTAAGCAGCGCGTCCAGAACATGGTGTGTATGATAGGTTTACCCGCGCTGGTAGTGGGGGAAGCCGCCTATATATTTCAAGGCGCCAGTCTGCTGACATTTTTGTCGGCGTTGTTTATGCTTGTTGCCTTAATATTGTTTCAGTATTTTTGCATCCGTTTCGCGGATAAAGTAAATCTCATTAATAATTTGACACTGCTTATGCTGGTTCTGTTAACTGACATAACCTACCCTGTGATTTATTTTTCCAACGGCGGGATTCGCGGCGGCACAATGGGATACTTTATACTATCCACGGTACTTATTTTCCTTTTATCCCGCGGTATCGTGTGCACGATTTTGGTAATTGTACACGCGCTGATTATACTGGCTGTTTACTATCTGGAATACAGCCGCCTGCTGCGGCCTGTGCCCTTGTCCACGGCCCAGCAGTTTTCGGACAGCATCACGGTCTTCTTTATAAGCGGGACGTTTATCGGGCTGGTGATAAAAGCGCTGAGCTTTATGTACTACCGCGAGCGCAAGAAAGCCGGCGCTGCTATAGAACGGGCCGGCGCCGCTATAGAACGGCTGGAAAGGTCCCAGCAAACCACTAGGGAATTGTTTGAAAGCAACCCCCATATAACTTTCCTGTTCGACTTACAGGGCGGCGTAATTGACTGCAACTTAGCTGCTATGAACCTGTGCGGTCTTACCAGCAAGGATGAGACGAAAGCCGGTTTTGCAAAATTTATAGCGAGCAGCATACCGGAATTCCAGCGGAACGGCTTACCCTCGGTGCCCTTTTCCGGCCGGCTTGCCACCGCCATCAAGGACGGCCATGTCAAAATGACCTCCGACCTGTTCGTAGACGGCGAATTTAAGACACTTAACGTGGAAATGACGCGCATACCATATATGGACACCTTCGCCATAGCCGCGCACATTATAGACCTTACCACCGAGGAGGAATTTAAGCGCGGCATTATACACCGCGACAAGCTTCTGTCCGCGGTTAACGCGGTGGCGGCGGTTCTTATGACGGAAGACGGCGCGGACGGTACGCCCTCTGAGGTTTCCATTTCGGACAAAGTAGCGCGCGCTCTTGAACTTCTGTGTCTGGGCGTCGAGGTAGACCGCGCGTTTATTTGGCGTAACCGTGAGGCCGGGGGCGTTCTGCTCAGCCGGCAGATATGCGCCTGGCGGCGTGAAGGCGAGCCGCCCGCGCTGGTGGAGCTTCCCTTTGACACACTGTTCCCTGGTTTGGCGCGGCGCGGCATAAGCAGCAAAATAGGCGTAATAAACGCAATGACAAAGAACCTTGACGCCGAGACGATAAATGCCGACGTTACGGAAGGCATGAAGTCCCTGCTTATGACGCCCATAATTGACGGCGGGTTGTTTGTTGGGTTTATAACCTTTGAGGATTTTACCAAGGAACGGAAATTTTCCCATGAAGACGAAGACATAATATCTTACGGGGCGACGCTGGTAGGGGCGGCGTTTAAGCGGGCGGAAATGGTACAGAACATTATACAGGCACGGGAACAGGCGTTAGCCAGCACCCGGGCCAAGAGCGATTTTTTATCCAACATGAGCCACGAGATGCGCACGCCCATGAACGCGATAATCGGCATGACGGCCATTGCCAAGGCCTCGAAGGAAATCGACAAGAAAAACTACTGCCTTAACAAGATAGAGGACGCGTCCACCCATCTGCTGGGGGTAATAAACGACATCCTGGACATGTCCAAAATAGAGGCGAATAAGTTCGAGCTATCCTATGTGGAATTTAATTTTGAGAAGATGCTGCAAAAAGTGGCCAATGTAATAAACTTCCGCGTAGAAGAAAAGCTGCAAAGTTTCCAAGTGCGCATAGACAGGGACATTCCGCGTTTCCTGCTGGGTGACGACCAGCGGATATCGCAGGTTATAACCAACCTGCTTTCCAACGCGGTAAAGTTTACGCCGGAAAACGGCGTTATAAACCTGGACGCGCGGCTTTTAGACAAGGCAGGCGGCCTATGTGTCCTGCAAATAAGCGTGACAGACACCGGCATAGGAATAAACCCGGAGCAGCAGGGGCGGCTGTTCAAGTCGTTCGAGCAGGCGGACAGCGGCACGTCCCGGAACTTTGGCGGCACGGGTCTTGGGCTTGCCATATCCAAGCGTATAGTTGAGATGATGGGCGGGCGCATTTGGCTCGAATCCGAACTGGGCAAGGGTTCCACCTTCGCGTTCACCATGCGCGCGCAAAGGGCGGAGGGGAACAAGGAAAGTGTGCTGGAGCCCGGGGTAAGCTGGAAAAACCTGCGGGTAATGGTGATAGACGACAGCCCTGAGATTTTAGACTATTTTTTGGATATTGCCGCGCGGTTCGAAATCACATGCGACACCGCGCCGGGCGGCGAGGAAGCGCTGGCCTTGCTTAAGGAGCGCGGGCCTTACGACATATACTTTGTAGACTGGAAGATGCCGGGCATGAACGGCATAGAACTTTCCCGCAGAATAAAGCGGGCGTCGTCCGGGCGCTCGGTGGTGATAATGATTTCGGCGATGGAATGGGCGGCTATAGAGGACGAAGCAAGGGAAGCGGGCGTGGATAAGTTCCTTTCCAAGCCGCTGTTCCCTTCCGACATAGCGGATTTGATAAACGAATGTCTTGGGCTGGACAGCGCTCTTGACGATAAGGACGGCGGCGCGGATGAAACATACGCGGGTAATTTTAAAGGCAAGCGGCTGTTGCTGGCGGAAGATGTGGAGATAAACCGCGAAATAGTTATTTCGCTGATGGAGTCTACGCAATTGGAAATTGACTGCGCGGAAAACGGCGAGGAAGCGGTTGCCGCCTTCGAGCGGAACCCTGACAGATACGACATGATTTTTATGGACGTGCAAATGCCCAAGATGGACGGCTATGAAGCCACGCGCCGCATACGCGCCCTTGGGGCAAGTTCGGCCAGGGCGGCGGAAATACCCATTGTCGCCATGACCGCCAACGTATTCAAAGAGGACATAGAAAAGTGTCTGGTCTCCGGCATGAACGACCACATTGGCAAGCCTCTGGATTTCAAAGAAATGGTCGCCAAGCTGAAAAAATATTTACAGCCCCCACCGGCGCGGAGTTAAGGAATGGGAAGGTCAAAAGATTAAGACCTTGGGGCTCTGCCCCAAACCCCGCTGGGGACCTAACGATGGTTTGTTCGTTGGTCCCCAGACCCCTTATC
>JAISYE010000095.1 GCA_031297485.1 Clostridiales bacterium | reverse complement strand
GCGGACTTGTACAATTAGGGCGTGTATTAATTATCATAATGTTTTGGCATAAAAGGGATGTTACCCATTGTCCAGGCAGAAGAAATATATCGTAATATCTCCGTTGGCTGACTTGGTTGTTGGCGTTGTAAATGTGCAGAGCGCCGGTCTGGCGGCTGCCAGTTGGATTGGCGCGATTCTCGCCAAAGATGGTGTTATCATTGGCAAGGTCATTTACGTGACGCCGCAGAGGTATTACAAAACGCCGAATGAACGCGGATGCCGCGTTGATATTGAAGTCATAACAGACAAAAATGAGAGGATTATCGTAGAGGTATAAATATACGATGATCCAACCATATTCCAGCGGAATCTTTTTTCCACGTCGAGGATTTTCACCGCCGAATCGGCAGAGGGCACGACCAGTGCGCAAATGGTTGCCAATATGCCGCGTGTCATCAACATTAATATTTTGGATTTCAAAATCCGTGACGACAGCAGCGAGCTTTTGCAGCCAATAAAATTGATGTATACGAAAGAGCCGCGGCGCGTGGCAGTGGAGCAGTTTTTCATTTACAACGCGCAGCTGCCCTGCTTGGAAAATACGCCGGCGGATTTTCAGGATGATTTCTACTGCTGGCTTTATTTGATGAACAGGGCCAAGCAGAAAAGATTAACAATTGAGGAGGTTACCGCCGTGACACCGATAGTCGGGCTACAGCCCGACGAAGAATTGACAGCCTTTGCGGAGCGTAACGCGGGCTTCAGGCAATACTGCGAACAATATGGCCGTGCCGCCTAAAGCCCTGAAACGCAGGATGGATGCGCTAGCCCCTGGCCGAAGGGAAATGAGGCAGCACAACCGTAAAAACCGTGCCGGATTCCGCCGAGCTTTCCGCCGAGATTTTGCCTTGGTGCTGTTCCGTGATACTTTTAGCAATAGCCAGGCCCAGTCCGTAGCCGTCGTTTGCGCGGGCCTTGTCAGCGCGGTAAAAGCGTTCGAACAGGTGCTCCAAGTCCTCGCGGGCAATGGGCACGCTCCCGCTATGCACGGAAAGCGCCGCTGTGTTACGGCCAGCCGTCAGAGTTACCGTCACCACCCCGTCGGACCGTCGGTCCGAATATTTTACCGCGTTGTCCAGTAAAATGGCAGCCAAGCGGCGCAGCTGCGGCTCGTCTCCGGTTACGTACACGTCTGGAGATAAATTCGTGCTGATGGAAATTCCGCGTTCAAAAGCCACGGACTCGAAGGACAGGGCAACATTCAACACAACATCGCTTAAGTTTACGCTCGGGACCGGACCGTCAGAGGGGAACGGACCATCCGGGGGTTTGCGGGCAGGTTCGCGTTTTCCCGGCGGGAAACCCGCCTCGGCGTCGGATTTAGCTAAAAACAGCAGGTTGTCCACAAGCTCCTTCATCCGCGTAGCCTCGGCTTCCGTGTTTTCTATCCAGCGCCATAGGTCAGGTTCCGCACGATTTTTTTTCAAGATGTCCATATTCGCCAGGATAACTGTCAGCGGGGTTTTAAGCTCGTGGGACGCGTCCGCCACAAAGCGGCGCTGCTGCTGCCATGCCTGTTCCGCCGGACGCAATGCCAGCCGTGACAGGAACAGGCTGATAATCAAGAAGGCCGACAGCGCGGCCAGCATTGCCAGGGCCGAAATAGCCAGTATCCTGCCAAGGGCCGCGCTTTCGGCTGAAATCTCAACAAAGGCGATTTTGAGCATACCGTGGTCAAGCCGTTTCATAAAGCGAAGGTTGTAGTCCGCGAGCAGGCCCTCCTGCCTATCACGTTCCAGCGCCGTCAGCGTGACTTTTGCCAGCATTGCGCCGTCAATACTTATGCCCTCTGAAAAAAGCAAGACAGGCTTGTGGATGTCCGCGCGGACGACAAACAACGGCGAAAATACAAAGCCCTCCGGAGGGCGCTGGCCAACCTTGAAGGAAGAATAATTATCGCCCCGTTTGTCCAGCGCCATAGTAAGCGCCATATAGCTCTGCGCGCGCGCCTGGTTGTACACGGAAACACACAGGATGGTAAACGTAATAAGCAGAACGGCGAACACCAGCGCCATATTAATCAGTATAAATTTTTTCCTTAACGCCAGAATCATGTCTGCCCGTCCTCCAGGCGATAGCCCATCTTACGTGCTGTGGCTATGCTCGCCCTAGACTTAAGGTAAAAAAATTTCTTGCGCAGGAAGGAGATGTGCGCCTCTACGTTATTCTCCTCTACTTCGGCGTCGTCGCCCCATACCTTGGCTATTAAGCTCTCCTTTGCTGTTATCACTCCGGCGTTGGACATCAGTATCTTCAAAATTTCAAATTCCTTAAAGCCCACGTGCACCGACTTTGCGCCGCAATGCAACGTACTGGTTGAAAGCTGTAAAGTCAGGTCGGCAAACTCCAGCTTGTCAATAACTACCTCGCCCTGCCTCCTGGTCAGAGCCCGGGCGCGGGCCAGCAGCTCGTCGGAGGAAAAAGGCTTTGTCATGTAATCGTCCGCTCCGTTGTCCAGACCGCGCACTTTGTCCGCTATCTCATCCCTGGCTGTCAGCAGCAGCACAGGCGTGGCAACTTTCTTGGCGCGCAGTTCCCGCACTACCTCAAAGCCATCCCGGCCGGGCAGCATCACATCCAGTATTATCAGGTCGTAACGTCCGCTTAAACCGTAATCCAAACCGTCCGGACCATTGTACACCACGTCAGCGTAATATTTCTGGGTCTTCATTATCTCTGCCAGGGCCTGCGCCAGCCTGCGCTCGTCCTCAACTATCAGCACATTCATTCTGCTTCACCTTTTATATGAGAAACCCCCTGCGAGAGCCGCAAGGGGAAAACGCGTTTTTACGCCTCATTGGGCGCGTTTACTGGACATACGTCAGCGCAGGAACCGCACGAAATACACGCGCTCGCGTCAATTACGTACTGCGAAGGGCCTTGCGAAATGCAGTTTACAGGGCATTCGGATTCACACGCTCCGCAACTGATGCAATCGCTGCTTATTGCATAAGCCACATTAAACACCTCCTAGATTATTATTGTTGTAGTATATCGCATTCTTTTACTTTTTTCAACCGTGTCATTATGAAGGCACCCAAATTTTGTTTGACGCATTTGAGGCGGACGTGTTAAAGTAATAGCAGAGTCTTAGAAAGCGCGGAAATGGAAGATGTAAATAATACTTAGGAATGACGAAAGTATAAGATACCAAACTTTTTCGGAGATAGTCGGGCTTGCTCGACGAAATACATTGAAGTGTTTGCATTTTCTGTGAGAAAGTTTGGCGTTTAATTAATTCGCCATTCCTTATATATACTCACGAATATTGAGATTTGCCACATTAAAACCGCCGCGCTTCATGTACTTAAGAAGGAGTCTGGGGACTTCGCCCCATAGGCGCGAACTTAAGGCTTGGGAAGGGTCAAAAGATTAAGACCAACGGACAGTTCACCGTTAGGGGTCTAACGATGGTTTGTTCGTTGGCCCCAAACCCCGCTGGGGATTTCATCCCCATACCCCTTTTTAAGGGCGGCGAGTGCGATAGTCGAGCTTGCTCGACGAAGCGCTTTTTGATGCAGGGTTTGTTTTTTTTTAAAGTTCGCGCTTATGGGGCAGCGCCCCAAGGTCTTAGGTTTTCATGTTTGGCAAATATATTGGAGCGGGTTAAGCGGGAATTGAGGAAACGATTATGAGCGCAAAACGCCTAAATACTGAATTCTATCCTCTTGACGATGCGGAACGCGCCGAAAATACGGTGCGCTTTTGGCGTGAACGTGGGTACGGTCGGAGCAGAATTGAGTTCGAGATTCAAAAGCGCGGCATACCCCGCGAATATTGGGGCGGCGCGTTTGAGCGCGTGGACGGCGTTCTTCACGAAGAAGCCGCGGAAACAGAGGCGGCGGCATCAATTATTGACAACTACGACCTGCCGCGCGGACTTACGCCCGGCATTCGGCGGCGAATCGTCAGTGCGCTGAAACGTCGCGGACACTCGCGGGATGTGATTATCCGCGCGTTTATGTCGCGAGGATTCGAGATTTCGATGTAAGGAGAGAAATTCGTTTACTGCATTTAAATTTTATGTTTAAGGCCACGTTGCGAAAGGCACCAAAGAGGAATGGAAAAAAGGCGCCTGACGCAGGCGAAAGAAAAAAAGTTGTGAACAAATATAAATAGTGTTATTATACAGTTAAGGACTTAAGACGGCTGACAAAATAACGCCGTCCGTGTCCCATATCTTTACAGAGGTGATATATTAATGAACGAACATGTGTTCCAGGTAGTGTCGCTGCTGATTTCGCTGGTTGCCTTCGCCTTTGCCGGTTGGCTGTTCCTTTGGGTAAAGAAACAGCCTTCGTCAAACAAGAAAATCGCCAAAGCGGGCTTACTTATTCAGCAAGGCGCGCGCACGTTCCTCAGAAGGGAATACGGCGTCCTGGCAAAATTCGCGGGCGTGGCCGCGTTCCTTATTCTCGTTTTCCTGCCCAGCCCAATTTGGAATGGCAGCTTTGTGGAAAACATCGTCATGGCGGTCGCGTACATCTTCGGCACGGTGTTCTCGGCGATATCCGGCAAAATCGGCATTGAAATCGCCACTATTGCCAACGCCAAATCCGCCGAGGCAGCTCAGAAGGGCATCAAACCATCCTTTATGGCTGGTTTCCGCGGCGGCGCCGTTATGGGCATGGCTGTTGTGGGTTCCAGCCTCCTGGGTGTTTCCCTGCTCATGCTGCTGACAGACGACCCCACAGCCTTGCTTGGCTTCAGCTTCGGCGCCAGTTCCCTGGCTCTGTTTGCCAAGGCCGGAGGCGGTATCTTTACCAAGACGGCGGACATCAGCGCCGACTTAACTGGTAAAGTGGAGTTGGGCATCCCAGAGGACGACCCGCGCAACCCTGCGGTTATCGCCGATAATGTGGGCGACAACGTGGGCGATGTGGCCGGTATGGGCGCCGATTTGTTTGACTCCAATGTGGCTTCTATGGCGGCCGCTATTGTTATGGCCGTGCCTCTTGACTTGGCCCTTGGCGGCACAATGAACCTTAACATGGTCTTTGCCTACGCAGCCCTTGGCCTCCTGGCATCTATAATCGGCGTGGCCACCGCCCGCATTGGTAAAAACGGCAGCCCCACCAAGGCCCTTAATTCCAGCACATATGTGACTACCGGCGTTTATGTGGTGCTTACCGCTGCCGCGACTTTCATCTTTAACTTCGAATGGCGCATTTGGGGCGCCTGTATCGTTGGCCTGCTGGTAGGGGTTATTATAGGCATTGTGACGGATTATTTTACTGACGACTCCAAAAAGCCAGTGCACTTTGTGGCGCACGCCTCCAAGTCCGGCCCTGCGTTCACCATTCTTTCGGGTATTTCCTACGGCCTTTTAAGCGTTCTGCCCGCTATGGTGGGTATTGCCGTTTCCGCGCTGGCAGCCTACAAGCTT
Organism: Clostridiales bacterium; assembly: GCA_031297485.1. Classification (GTDB taxonomy): domain Bacteria; phylum Bacillota; class Clostridia; order Lachnospirales; family JAISYE01; genus JAISYE01. The sequence goes on along the minus strand of JAISYE010000095.1, from coordinate 23,304 downwards.
TGCGAACCCATCAACCCCGAGTTCGCGCTTCAATATTCCCTGTTTGGTATTTCCATGGCAGCCGTAGGTATGCTCTCCATCGTGGGAATGATTGTGTCTAACGACGCCTACGGCCCCATAGTTGACAACGCCCGGGGTCTCGCCGAAATGGGCAATCTGGGCGAAAAAGTTCTGGCTATTACCGACGAGCTGGACAGCGCTGGAAACACCGTTAAAGCCGTAACTAAGGGCTTTGCTATTTCCGCCGCGGGCCTTACCGTTATTGCGCTGCTGGGTGCCTTTATCAGCGAAGTCAACACTGCTGCCGCCGAGCTTGGCGTGGAGGGCTTGACAGGATTTGACATCATGAACCCCATGGTATTCTTCGGCCTCTTGATTGGCGCGGCCATTCCGGCTGTGTTCTCCGCCATGCTCATGCTTGGGGTGGACCGCAACGCCCAGCGCATGGTCGCGGAAATTCACCGGCAGTTTAAAGAGATAGTCGGTCTGCGCGAAGGCAAGGAAGGGGTCGAGCCCGAGTACGACAAATGCATTGAGATTGCTACGTCGGGCGCCATTAAGGAGCTTATTCCGGCTGGCCTGCTGGCTATATGCGCGACTTTGCTGGTGGGCTTTATAGGCGGTGTGCAAGCTATTGGCGGATTCCTCACCGGCAATATTGTCAGCGGACTTTTGTTCGCCCTGTTTATGTCTAATTCTGGCGGGCTTTGGGATAATTCTAAAAAGTATGTCGAGTCCGGCCATGAAGGCGGACGCGGTTCCGACGCGCACAAAGCCGCGGTTGTGGGCGACACTGTGGGCGACCCCTTTAAGGATACAGCCGGTCCGTCTATTAACACTCAGATTACTGTGGTGTCCTTGGTTTCCTCTTTAATGGCTGTGATTTTCCTTACGTATTCCATTTTTTAAAGTTTAGGGAATGGGAAAAGTCAAAAGATTAAGACCTTAGGGGTTCTGCCCCATAGGCGCAAGCTTAAGGTTTGGGAAAAGTCAAAAGATTAAGACCTTGGGGGCCAACGAACAAACCATCGTTAGGCCCCCAAACCTCCGCAAGGGACTTCGCCCCTTGACCCCATCTTAAGGGCGTAATGTGCGGCGTTCTTATGTGGGTTGCGCGTGCAGTGCAGGCGAACACAGTTCGTCCCTACAGAAAAGCGCTGCACCCGCCGCACTTAAGAAGGGGTCTGCGTCGAGCAAGCTCGACTATCGGGGACGAAGTCCCCAGCGGGGTTTGGGGCAGAGCCCCAAGGTCTTAAGGTTTTAAGCTTTTGACCTTTTGTAACCTAAAGCGTGTACACAAATCATTAACCGAGGTTTTGTATCTATGGAATTTTTGTATAGAAATATATTAAGTATCACATGGCAGCAGCTGATTATGTACGCTGTAGGCGCTGCTTTAATTTACCTAGCCATCCGGAAGGACTTCGAACCGGCGCTGCTCGTGCCAATGGGATTTGGCGCGATACTTGTTAATCTGCCGGTGTCCGGCGTGCTTAACCAATTTGTTGAGGGCATCGGGGAGACGAACGGCATTATCCAATGGATGTACGAAGTGGGCATCGAATCTTCTGAGGCACTGCCCCTGCTGCTGTTCATTGGTATTGGCGCGATGATCGACTTCGGGCCGCTCCTTTCCAACCCGAAGATGTTCCTCTTCGGAGCCGCCGCACAGTTCGGTATCTTCTTTACCATTGCTGTGGCTGTCCTGCTGGGCTTTGACCTTAAGGATGCGGCTTCCATAGGCATCATCGGCGCGGCCGACGGCCCTACGTCTATCCTGGTTTCCCAGGTGCTTAAATCGCAATATGTGGGGCCCATCGCTGTGGCGGCTTACTCTTACATGTCCCTTGTGCCGATTGTACAGCCTTTCGCTATAAAACTTGTCACCACAAAAAAAGACCGTATGATTAAAATGCCTTATAAACCCCTGAACGTTTCCAAAATAACCCGTATCCTGTTTCCTATTATTGTGACTTTTATTGCCGGTATTGTGGCGCCTATGTCGGTGTCCCTGGTCGGGTTCCTCATGTTCGGCAATTTGTTGCGCGAATGCGGCGTACTGGGCAGGCTTTCCGAGACCGCGCAGAACGTCTTGGCCAACCTTATCACCCTGGTCTTGGGCCTGACGATTTCCTTCAGTATGCGCGCCGAACAATTTGTTACCTACCAGACTGCCCTTATCATGCTCCTTGGCCTTGTGGCCTTTGTGTTTGACAGTATCGGCGGCGTACTGTTCGCCAAGTTCCTGAATTTATTCAGCAAAAACAAGATTAACCCCATGGTCGGCGCAGCCGGTATTTCGGCGTTCCCCATGTCCTCGCGCGTTATTCAGAAAATGGGGATCAAAGAGGACCCCAGTAACCACCTGCTTATGCACGCAGTTGGCGCCAACGTCTCCGGCCAGATCGCTTCTGTGCTTGCCGGCGGTATGATCCTCAACCTGATAACGCGGATGATTAAATAAGTCAGGAGGTGACTATATGACGGAAAACTTGGGACACGCTTTAACCCTGATGTGGCAGGGTATGCTTGGCATTTTCACAGCTATGATTCTCATCTCGCTTATTGTCAAGCTGCTGACTAAGATTACGCGCTAAACAACAAACTTTAAAACCTTGGGGCTCTGCCTCAAGGTTTTGTATCTGGCGAATGATTATAATAAGGGAGGATGACCATGCAGTACAGAATTGACTCAAAATCTGGGAACAAGCTGTCTGTTCTTGGATTCGGCTGTATGAGACTGCCGACGCGGCTCGCGCAGGTTGACCTGGAAAAAACGGAAAAGCTGTTCCTTTCAGCCATAGAAAATGGAGTTAATTACTTTGACACCGCCTATATATACGGAAACAGCGAGACTATTTTAGGCGATATTTTGAATAAAAATAACGCCAGAGGAAAGGTATTTCTTGCCACAAAGCTGCCGTATCAGAAATGTAAATGCTACGAGGATTTCGAGAAACTGTTTAATACGCAGCTTAAACGGCTTAAAACCGATTACATTGATTATTACTTAATTCATAATTTATCCGAGGTCGCGATTTGGCGTGCGCTTTGTGACCTAGGGATAGAGAAATGGATTGCGGAAAAGAAAGCGCGCGGGCAGATACGTCAAATCGGTTTCTCGTTTCACGGCGCGCAGACCGGCTTTTTGTCACTGCTCGACGCCTATGCCTGGGACTTTTGCCAGATACAGTACAATTATATGGACGAAAACTATCAGGCAGGGCGCGCCGGACTCAAGGCCGCACATGCGCGGAATCTGCCGGTAATAATAATGGAGCCGCTGCTGGGCGGGAAACTGGCGACAGGGCTTCCGGCCAAGGCCGTCAAGCTGTTCAAGGAGGCGGACAGCGGCGCGGCGCCCGCAGCCGGCGCCCGGCCCGCTTCCTGGGCGCTGCGCTGGCTGTGGAATCAGCCGGAAGTTACGGTCGTATTATCCGGCATGAACAGCGCCGAGCAGCTAAGCGAGAATATAAAAACCGCCGAAACCGCCAAGCCCGGGATGCTGTCGGAAAAAGAGGCCGCCGTATTCGCGCCTGTGGTCGCGGTATTTCGCGAGTCGTACAAAATCCCTTGTACTGGCTGTAATTACTGTATGCCATGCCCGCGGGGCGTAAATATCCCAGGGTGTTTCGCCTCCTACAACGTGTCCTTTTCAGTGGGCTATGTCTCAGGGCTGATGCAGTATCTAACCAGCACGGGCGCTAACCACCCCGAAAAAGGCTACAGCGGCAGAAACTGTGTCAAATGCGGCGCCTGCGAGAAAAAATGTCCGCAGCACATTGAGATCATCAAAAACCTGGACATTGTGACAAAACGCATGGAGCCCTTTTGGGTGCGCGCCGCTATTTTTCTCGTTTCAAGGTTTATGCGCTGACAATTTATATCAATGCCAACACTTAAGGCGTGTTTGAAAATTCCTTAGAGCGCGAAATTTCGAATGAAACCGCTGCAATGATAGTCGAGCTTGCTCGACGCTTCGCGCTGCGTCGAGCAAGCTCGACTATCGGAATTCAGTTTTCAAACACGTCTTATCAAATCCGGTATTTAAGCCATTCGGGTTCTTTTGTCAAGGAACTTTTCTGGTCGGGGGCAAAAAAATAAGGACAGGGCGAAAATTCACCTTGTCCTGTTAGAATTGTGCTGCTAATATTATGAGTCCCGGTATCTGTATTGCCAATAATGCTTTAGGGCTTATCCCTGAATAAAGCAGAATGGCTTAAATACTGGATTTGCTAAAATGCAGAAATGGCGCAAAATCAGCATTCTTGCCTATGAAGGGATAGGCTCTTATTTCTCCTGCGATTTTATATTTGCCAAGTCTTTTTCGTCTACATAGATACGATTAATTTCACCACAATCTAAACACAAATCAGAGTAGACACTTGCTGTTGTTCCGGTCAGTTTTTTTCCACAGTTCACTCCTACTGCGCCGGGGTGTGCAAAAAGTCCCCACATAACTTTTGTTTTTACATTTTGGCTACCGCAATTTTTACATTCCATGATGTATTCCTCCTCATAAATAAATATTTCTTCAACTCTCATATTGAAAAAGCGTGCAATCTTTATTGCCAGAACGATAGACGGATTATACCTCCCATTTTCTAAGGAACTAATTGTTTGTCTTGATACTTGTAGCGTATCTGCAAGTTCCTCTTGTTTGATGCCTTTTTGCTTGCGTATTTCTTCGAGTCTATTTTTCAAACAGCTGCCCACCTCCATATATGGAAAACACGCTTTACATTTTTAGTATATCACGTCAAATCAAAAATGTCAAGCGTGCTTTACAATAAATTTTAAACTATATCTCTGTAACTGTGTCTATTCAGAGGTCAGAGCACTAAAACTTTAAAACCAACGGACATTTCACCGTTAGGGGTTCTGGCCGAAACCCGCTGGGGATTTCATCCCATACGTGCGAACTTAAGGAATGGGGAAGGTCAAAAGATTAAGACCTTGGGGCTTTGCCCCAAACCCCGCTGGGGACTTCGCCCCCAGACCCCTTCTTAAGGGCGGCGAGTGCGATAGTCGAGCTTCTTGGACGAAGACCCTTTCTTGCGCTTCGCGCGCACTCAAATGAGCATAATCCTTGCGCCTCTGAATAGACACATTTTCTCTGAAAAATTTTGTTTCCCCCAAAAAAAACGCTTGACATAAATTATTTATAAAAGTATAATCTTTTCGTAACAATTGCGTAATACAAATATAATTTAAATTTAATGATACGACATGAATAACCTTTAGTTTTTAGTTCAAGTTTAAGGAGGTTGTGGTTGCTAAAATGTGGATTAAAACATTTAAATCAATACTTAAGGTTACATTGGTAAGTTCTTTAATTGCGATGGTGCCGGCGGTTGCGGCGCGGGGCGAATCATCCGGAGTCGTGCAGGGTGACAACGTAAATGTCCGGGCGGACGCTTCCACCGCTTCGTCTATTGTTACAACCGTAGACAACGGACAAGCCCTTTCCATTAAAGGGCTTGCGGGGGATTTTTACAAAATAGCTTTTAATGGCGGCAATTCATACATTGCAAAGCAATTTGTCGCCCTGCGCAGTGTTGACGCTAATGTGAACGACTCTGGCGTAAATATTCGCAAAATGCCATCTACAGACGGCGATGTGGTTGGAAAGGCATACAAAAATGAAATATACACCGTTACGGGCATGGAAGGTGATTGGTACGCCATTGATTTTAACGGGTCCAACGCGTACATAAATAAAGATTTCCTTTCCGGCGATATGCTTTCGCTGTTCACGCCGTCAAACAACCGGACGAAGGAGCCTGTAACAAAAGAGGAACCTGTAACAAAAGAGGAACCTGTAACAAAAGAAGAGCCTGTAACAAAAGAAGCAACCGTAACAGAAACAAAAGAAGCAGCGGCAGAAGAAACGGATGTGAGCACAGAACCCGCGGCAGAAGAAACGGATGTAAGCACAGAAACCGCGGCTGAAATAACAATAATCTCCGCCGAGCCACCGAGGGTTAATACCGCGATGGTTTTGGAGCCTCAGGACACACCGCTTAGTTTTCCCGTAGTAACCCTAAGCGGCGAGCCTGTGTTCGCTGTTGTTCAGTCCAGCGAAGGGCTGCGGCTTAGAAGCGGCGCGGACTCGGAGGCGGAAGTTATTACGGTGTTGTCCTTTAATTCGGTGGCGGATGTTATTGAGCCTGGCGTTGAATGGACCAAGGTCGATTTTAACGGGAATCAAGGTTATGTGAACTCGGAATTTATCTCTTTGCAAAGCGAATATCCCGCCGCTGCCTCAAAAGCGCAGGAAATAATCGAATTCGCCAGACAATTCCTGGGTACGCCCTATTCCTGGGCCGGCACTAATCTTAAGCGCGGGGTGGATTGTTCGGGGTTTGTGTACTCGGTGATGGGGCAGTTTGGAATATATATCGGCCGCAGTTCCGGCGAGATGGCCGGTTATGGCGCCAAGGTGGATAAATCTCAGCTTGTTCCCGGCGATTTGGTTTTTTTCGATACAACTTACGCGAAAAACCAAGGATATATTTCTCATGTTGGTATTTATATTGAAAACGGTAACTTCATACATTCGTCCAGCTCAAGGCGCACTTGGGGCGTGACTATCAACAGTTTGTCCGAGGATTACTACCTTCGCACATACGTCACGGCCCGAAGGATATTAAATTAACTGCCGTATAAAAAATCCCGTTCATTTATAAAATGAACGGGATTTTTAATACAAAACGGGTCATTAACCGTATGTCCTTTGCAGCAGTTCCGGCGCTTTCAAAATACCCTGAGGCCAAAAAAGATATTCGTAGGTCCAGCGGTCGCCTGTCGTCCTCCAGGAATCCGGCCCCCACCAGCGATGCTTCCTGTCCGCGCAGTGCAATTGGCCGAAAGTATTCACACGGGTGCCAAAACAAGTTATATCCGCCACATGCCCGCCTTCCGACAGCCCGTCAACCTCTACGCAGTAGGGCGAAAACACAATCCTCCCCGCGGGTTTGCCGTCCACCGCAACCGACAGCAGCGCGGCACGGTAATTACCGGCGGTGATTTTAACGCGGAATTTTCGCTGCCCTTGACGGACCCCCGCCTGCGGCGCGTGGGGTTCTTCACTGCCAACAGACCCAGCAGTCTTAAACGGGATATGATACGTCACGTTGCCGCCGTAGAACGGAAGTCTCTGCCGGGTAATATCCCCAAACGCCAGCGACTTGACCGGCGCGGTAATAACGGACGCGCGGCCCGCAACGCTCACGCCGAAATCCCCCAGCAGGAAAGCTGCCTCCACATCAGTTTTTCGCCCATATGGGAAAATAATTTCAAGCGTGTTCCAGCCCTTGCGCAGCGGAGGCAGCGCCACGCACCCTATGGCCTTGTCCACATAGAAGCCTTCCGCTTTTGCGCGCACCTCGGCGCCGTTAAGCCTTATTGCGCTCCCAGCCGCGTTTTCAAGCGCCAAGCGCGTGTCTTTTATTTCAACTTCGCTTTCAAATGTGCAGCGCAGCCACAGGGTTTCCGGCGTGCTCTCGTCTTTTTCTATCCAGGGCTGTGCCGCGCGGCCGGTGCGCAGTCCCCAGCCCAGCCGTTCTCGCGCTATGTTATCCAGCCGCAGAATCTCCTCCGCGGGATAGTAATTTTCCCCGTCCAGGGAGTATTCCGCAATATCCAGCAAGAGCACGTTCGGCTCGCTTAAGGTCACAGGCACACGTACCACATCCGCTTCGCATGCTTCCCATTCCGCGTCTTTCGGTCTTTCCCGAGCTGGTTCTGTATTCTTGTCCATCCGCAGCAGAAAACTATCGTGAATGCAGGCGCTTAAATTAACCAGGGTCTTTCCGTCCTTGTGCTGATATTCTAAAGAGGAAATTTCCCCCGTCAGGGTGTTATACAGCGTAACGCCGTATAGTCCGGCTAGTCTGACCCGCAGTTCCTTGGGCGCCGTAAGTTCCTGCAAATAGGGCGCGTCAGCCTGGGCGATAAACAGCCAGCGGCAGGCTTCTTCCTCCCGCAGTTGATAGATTAATCCGTTTGTGAGGTTCCCGGCCTCGTCACGGATATCAACCTCCCGCAGGGGCTTAAGCGCCTCAAGCAGCGCGCAGCGCTCAAAGGGAATACGCTCGGACTTCTCAAAAAGCATTGCGCCGCGCGGCGAAAGAACAGCGTCAACATATTTCGGCGGTTCTTGCATGAAAATAACCCGCCCGCCTTTTTCACGGAAATTTTCCAGCCGCCGCAGAGTTGTGGACCGCAGCGTCTCACAGCCAGGCACAATTACCGCGTCGTACTTCTGCTCCCCAACCGGGAACCTATCCCCAGCAAGGCCGTCCTCGGGACACAACCCCGGCAGCAGCGCTTCGCTGATAAAGTCAAAATCCACCAGCCCGCGCAGCAGCCATTCCGTTATATTCTGGAAGTTTTCATCCAATTGACGGCGTTTCATCTGCGTATGCTCTTGCACACCCCAATAAAGCCAATAGCTTTCCACCGGATGAATTACCCCGACCCGTACCACGGCCTTGCCGCGCGTAAGGGCGGAGGCTACTCGCGCGAAGTGGTCCTCTATATAGGGATATTCCTCATGCCAAGGCACTTGGTAATTAAAGGTGGCGGGGTAATCTCGTTTCGCCTCGCCCGCCATTGATACCCAGGACAAATGCGGGACACGCACAGTCACGCCCAGGGCCGCCTGCCAATCGCCCGCCAGCTTATGGCCGCGGAAGTCAAAATCCCAATTTGTGACGCCGTAAAGCTCACTGAGCACGCCGGGCCTGCCGTACTGCCGCGCTGCGGATTGGGCCTGCTTTGCTGTTGTATACTCGCGGTTGTCGCAAAGCATGTCAATGCCCGGCAGCTGGAACGAACGCAGCGAACGCATCGCTTCCCCTACCGTACTCGACTGGCTTTCCAGGGTCTCCTCATGAAGCATGTGCCCCGTAAGCATAAGGCCATGCTTTTCGCACCAGCCGCCGCATTGGTCGGCAAAGGCCGAGGCGAACCGCTCGGTTACATGGTCGTGATAATGATAGCGCGTAACAGACACGCGTCCGTCTGGCAGCTGCCAAATAAGTTCGGGCAGTGTTTCCAGGATATTTTCGCCAGGATATGCGGCCGCGAAAGTGTCGGGCAAGTCGCGGGTCCAGGGCAGAGTTATGTCTTCCTGAGATTCCGCGAAGGCCAGCGTCTGCTTGCCGGAAAACTGAGGCTCGTCTGTAAAAACAGCGGGGATAACGCCGCCGAAGTCCTTGGCGAAATACTCCAAATACCGCTCATAGGTAACCTTTATAAATTCGGCAATAGCTGCAGGGTCCAGTGTATTAACATACGTTTGGTTGTTATACCATCCGCTGGGGCGGGTGGTTTCCATATAGGCGTACAGCTTAAAGCCCCGCCCGGTTTCAGCCCTGCGGTAAAACTCAAGCGCGCCGTCCGCGTCCAGGCAAATGTGGTAACAAGCCAGCAAACCTTCCTCGCCCGCGTATGTCCTTGTAAGCCGCAGCAGCGTTTGGCGGTACCGCTCATCTTTTGTAACAAGCCCGCCCGCCGCGCCTGAGGGCCAGCGGTCCTCGTCGTACAGCCAGGCCAGCATATTTTCGCTTCTGGCTTTTTCAACGCAGGTCCGAACCATTTCCATGTATTCGCCGCTTAAATACGGCGTGTCCAGGCCTGTGCGCACATGCATGTGAAACCCGCCGTACCCCATCCGCTTAAACACTTCAATTTGCCGTACAAGCTCGTCGGCGTCCAGCTTGCAGTTCCACGCCCAAAACGGCGTGGCGCGGTATTCGCTGCCGGGGTTTTTGAAAAATTCCTCCGTTAGGAACGAAGGTTGGTTTTTGTACATTTTTTTCACTCCTTGCTTCTGTATATGTTACGATATCCTCCTTAAAACTTCAAGGGGAAATTCGGCGGTTTATGCCGTGTAATGAGGAACGGGACTTTATGACAGGTATCTATGGGATACGGAAACTGCGGCTTGCCTTTTTATGAGGGTTTTGCTATATTTAGGACGTACTTGAAAACTTGATTCCGATAGTCGAGCTTGCTCGACGCGGCGCGAAGCGTCGAGCAAGCTCGACTATCATTGCAGCGGTTTTATTCAAAATTTCACGCTTTAAGGAATTTTCAAACACGCCTTAGTGATATATCAGGCGTAAAAAATATTTAAGGACAGCGACGTTCCATTTAAACAATCGCTTTTCGACGGTTATACCGCACAACGTTTCCCTGCATTCCTTAATGTCAGCAAACGCGCTTATTCAAAGGGAAACGTTATGCGAAAACGGAAAATTTAAACTTGACGCAGTGGAGTGTTAATATAACCTGTTGACATTGATTTTGCTCATACTCATCTACCGATTCAGTATTTCGCGCGCCTTTTCGTATTCTCTTTCAATGGGTAACAGGAAAGCCGCGACGAACATTATAGCCGACGCAATTGTCGGTGCCCAACCGATCATAAGGTTTATGACGTTTATCGCTAAGTCGGGTTGCGCTGAGAGGTTAGGGTCATATCCGGCGCTGCCAAGGGCGGAGGTGCAGAGCAGTGTTCCGAGCGCGACCGCGATTTTGCTCGCGAGATTGTCCATAGTCGCGAGCATACTGTCAATGCGCCGCCCCTCGCGGGCTTCGATTATGTCAACAATGTCGTTTCTGTTTGTGTTGAACAGCACAAAAGCAATCGCTATCGCAACGCCTGTTGTAGTGGCGTTGACATAAATCGCGCCGACCGAAAACGGGTCGATAATGAACCATACTTTTCCGAGAATCGCGATTGCCGCACCCGTCATCATCGCTTTTCGCCGTCCGAGTTTTTTGTCCAGCGGCGCGATGATAAACGACGCGCCGATTGACATTATGAGGTATGCCGCCTGTATCATTGTCGCCGACGCGGTCGAGCCCAGGACATACGTTGCGTAGTAAGTCAGGCTCGTCATCAACAGCATGTTGACAAGCGCGTAGCAAATAATGTACAGCATGTTGTACCACCAAGACGGCGTTTTCACGAGCAGTTTCAGAATTCTATTAAACGAAAGTCTTTCTTTGTTTTCGGAGATTTGTTTAACACGTTCTTTTGTGGTGAAATAATGTGTCAGACTGCCGCCTATAACCAGTCCGCCGAAAATTGCCGCGACGATAATAAATCCGCCGGACGCGCCTGTTTCGCTGAGGTTGCCCTTCGCGTCAAGGGCGCCGAACAGTTTTAGTAAAGGCAGACAAGACACCGCTCCTACGGCGGAACCTACGCAACCGCCGAGGTTTCTGAACACATTTATTGAACGCCTGTCAGCGTCAGAAGAGGTCGCAAGCCCCGCCATTGCGTTATACGGAAGTCCGCAAGTCGTGTTGAAAACCTCAAACAAAATATAAGCGGCAAGGGAAATTATCGCGGCGATGTTTTGCTGTACGCCGAAATCGGTATACATAATTACAAGAGCAGCCGCCCAAGGAACGCAGTGCCACAGGGCGAACGGCCGCACCGATTCGCCGTTTTTGAAACGCCTGTTCACCGACCAAAAACCGATAAGCGGGTCGTTTACCGCATCCCAGATTGTGCCGGCCATAACGATTGTTCCGGCAAGCCCGATATTGATTTTCAGCACATTTGTCAGGAAGAATAAGTAGTACATACTCTTGAACTGATAAATGATGTTATTCGAGCCGGAAAACGCTAAAAAACCGAGTTTCTCGCTGATTTTAATTTTCGGTATTTCGTTCATAATCTTCTCGCTTTCTTTGCTATACACTGAGCAGTCCCGCGTCAAGCGTATACTGCGCTCCCGTGATATATTTCGCCTTGTCGCTTGCCAAAAACAGAACCAAATTCGCCACGTCTTCAGCTTCGACCCAAGGCACGGGGAGTAAGTTGCCCGCGCTGCGCTCTGCAATTTCCAGCGGTGTAGCGCCCTCCATTGCGGCGAGTCCATCGTTCATAGGCGTGTTTACGCCCGTGGGGTGGATACTCACAACGCGTATGCCGAACGGCGCGAGTTCAATCGCCCAAGCCTTAGTAAGCCCCGTCAGCCCCCACTTGGACGCGACATAGTGCGACAACCTGTTTCCGCCGCGCAGTCCCATTACGGAGCTGTTGTTTATAATCACGCCGCGTTTCTGCGCTTTCATATGTGGAATTACCCGCCGCGCGACATTCATCGGACCTTTGAGGTTAATGTCGAGCATTGCGTTCCACTCGTCATCGGTAATCGTGTCAGCTTCGGCGTAAGCGCAAATTCCGGCGTTGTTGAACAAAACGTCAATCGCTCCGAACGCGTCAATTGTGCCTTTAACAGCGGCGGTTACAGCTGCGTTGTCACGAACGTCGCCCGCAAAGATTTCCGCTTTCGCGCCGAGTTTTTCGGCCTCGGTTTTGAGGCTTTGCAGTTCCTCCATTGACCCAAACTCATACGCCGGGTATTCGATTTTTTTCGCGACATCAAACGCCGCGACATTCGCACCCTCGCGGGCAAACCGGAGCGCGGTTTCTCGTCCCTGTCCGTGAGCCGCGCCTGTAATAAATACCGTTTTTCCGGTAAATTCAGCCATTGTTTTTATCCTTTCTGTAATTTTGCAGTATTTCATCAAGCGGCACTTTCGCCACCGTATTGAACAAATTTGTCGCGGCCATAAGCCCCGCGAACGCGATAAGCAGAACTCGCTGTTCCTCATCATAAAACTCGGCAAGTTTGTCGTAAATCTCCTGCGGGATTTTATGCGGGTTCTTGGCAATCTCACGCCCGAACCCCCATAACAGATGCTCTTGCTCCGAAAGTGTTAAGCTGTCGGGGTTTTCACCGCAGTCAATAAGTATTTTTCTGAAAAACGTACTGCAAATAAGGCAGTCATTCTCGGCGGATATGGAGTATGAAAACAGCCACAGCCCGCGCTTGCCGATAAAAGGCTCGATCAAATCAAACAGCGTGTACCACTCCATATACGCCTTAAACGCCGGAATGCTGTGCAAGAGCGTTCGCTTCATATTCGTGATTCTGCCGTGCTTTGCGGCTTGGCCGTCATATTCGGCTTTGACAGCCGCGCTTGCCGTTTCATACTCGGTCATCGAAATATAACTCATATTCGTATCCCCTTTGCTTTCAAATCTGCGGCAATTTGACAGAATTTCTCTCGCATTAACTTTTTGAACAGTTCCGGCTCGTCGCCCATTGGGTTATGCCCGGAATTTTCAAACCAGACAAGCTCTTTTCGGGGTGCTTCGATTTTCGCGAAGTATTCTTCCACAAGCGCGGCGGGCGTGTTGTTGTCCAGTCGGCCGTCAAAAATAAAGTACGGCGTTTCAAATTTCGGACACTCTTTAGCCAAATCGGTTTTCGCAATCAGCGGCCACATCACTTTCAGCGAGAATTTATACCCGAGTGCCGCGCCGATAAAGTCGGGGATGCTGTATTCACCCGACAAGAGCATTGGCTTTATGAACGTGTACATTAAATTTCGCTTTTTTGTGTTCGGCGAATAGCCGCCGTATTTCGTCATAATTTTGCGCTGTGCCATAAGCCCGTCAAAACCGCCCTTATAAACGCCGTTTATGGGTTCTCCGATTTCTTCGAGGATTTTCACGGATTTGGTGTCGCCCGCCTTTTTCGCCTGTTCAAGCGCGAAAGCGTAGCTGATTTCTTCGTTCTTCACGCCGTCAACCATTTGCCCGATACCGAGGTAAGCCGCGATATGTTCGGGGTGCTTGCAGGCCAGGTATGACGCAAGTTCGCTCCCCCAACTGCCGCCGAATACAAAGATTTTATCTTTGTTAAAGCGTTTGCAGAGCCATTCTACCAATTCCGCCGCGTCTTCCGTAAGCCTTTCCGGCGTCAGGTCTTCCGCTTTCGCGCCGAAGTACGAGCCGCCCGTGCCGCGTTGGTCGTAGCACACGAGCGTGAAACTGTCGGTTAAATCCCTGTGAGCCGTAATGATGCCGTGGCGGTTAGGGACGCCCGGTCCGCCGTGAATAAACAACACAATAGGCAGAGTATCATCGTTGGTGAGAATATGCGCCTTGTGCGGAAAACCGCCGAGAGTGAGCTTAATTTTCTTGTTTAACGCGCTCATATGCCCTTTATCAGCTCCTTGAAAAACTCTATCATATGCGTGAAGCTTTCAACGCTGATACGCTCATTGCGGTTGTGCATTGTATTTTTAATCTCGTTTGAAACAAGTATCGGCGTGAAACGGTAGATGTTGCCGCAGATATTCTCGTAACTGCGCGAGTCCGTCCCGCCGACCACCAAGTATGGCGAAACCACCGCTCCGGGGAAAAACTTTCCCGCAAGGTCAGATATTTGCGCGTAAAACTTGCCGGAAGTCGGCGAAACCTTGCTTGCTTCGGACTTATAAACACGAGTTATTTCCACCGGAATTTCCCCCGCGAGTTTCCTGAAATGCGCCTCAACCGTATCAGCCGTATCTCCTGACAAGAGCCGCACGTCAACGCGCGCCGTCGCCTCACTCGGCAAAACATTAGCGGCGGAAGACGCGTTCGCCATTGTCACGGCGAAGGTTGTTCTGAGCATTGCGTTTGTTTCGGAGGATTTTGTCAAAATGCTTTTCAAAACGCCGCCGAGTATGTTCCTGTTTTTGACGGCGAACTCGACCGCTTTCCCCATTTCGGGCGCGATTTTAGTCAGCATTTCGGCGACAGGCGGCGTAAGCCTTGCGGGAAGCGGGTGCTTCTCAATACGGCGAATGACTTCCGAAAGTTGACCGAGGGCGGTTGACTTCGGCGGCATTGAGGCGTGACCGCCTTTGCCCTTTACGGTTAAGGCGAAGTCACAGCGTCCTTTTTCGCCTACACCGATAAGCGCGACAGGCGGCTTTACGCCTTTGACCGCGCCGGTGATGACAATGCCGCCCTCGTCGAGAACGCCTGCGAGCCTGACATCTTGCTGTTCCAGGTATGCCGAAATTTTCCTTGCCCCTTGCGCGCCGCCGACTTCCTCGTCTTGACCATAGGCGAAATAAATGTCCTGCTCGGGGACAAAGCCGCTTTCAATCAGCGACTGTGCAGCCTCGATTTCAGCGAGCATTTGGCTCTTTATGTCCAGCGTTCCGCGTCCCCAAATTTCGTCCTCAGCGACTTTGCCTGAAAACGCCGGATACTTCCAACCGTCCTCCGCCGCGGGTACAACGTCATAATGCGCCATAAGGAGAACGGGCTTCTCCGCCTTTTTGCCTTTCCACTTGAACAATAGCCCGTATTCGTTCACCCGCGTGAACTCGCAGGTTTTGAAAAACACTGGGTACGATTCTTCAAGGAACAGTATGTAATCGTCAAAGGGCTTGAAGTCCGTCTCGCCGTAGTTTACATTACTTACTGTCGGGATTTGTATGGCTTTTGACAGCCGTTGGATTGCTTTCTCGTTCATATAAATTTTCCTTTCTCATAAAACGTATTTGGCAAGTTTTCGCGCCTTTGGCGGTTGATTCGGGGTTTTGCATAACATATTTAGCATAAGTCCGCGCCTTCGCGCCCAAATCGCACTCTGATTTTTATGACATTAAAGCATAGTCTTATAGTATTGTCAAGCATTATTTCCCTTGGTCTAAATATTCAACTTCAATCGCGCTTTTACACAAAGGCGCGGCCTTTTTATTGCAATTTAAAAATTTATCGCTCCGTTGTTTATATTTATGTTGACGTTCATTTACAGCAGAGTTATAATTCATACATATTAAGGTTAAAAGAAACACATCTATAGTTGAAAAGAGGATTTTGTATGTCACTCTCAAAAGAACGCCGCGGACAAATTGCGGACGATATTATCCAAGAGATCGGCTCACCTTCATTTTCAGGTTTTTTGGACCTCGCTTCCCTTGCCAGGCATTATGGCGTCACCGGCCAGAGCGTGGCGCGTCTTCTCACTAAACTGCGGGGCGAAAACCGCATTACGGCTGAAACGTCAGGCCGCAGTTATAAATACAGCCTGCCCCGTGAGGAAGTGGAATTTGATTTTCCTACTGATGGCCTTAAAGAAGATGAAGTTTTCCGGAAAAATATCGCGGCTTTTATTTCCTCCGCGCCGGAAACACCCCGCCGTAACTTCGCTTACGCTTTTACAGAAATACTGAATAACGCTGTCGAACATTCCAAAAGTCCGGCTGTGACGGTTTGCGCCGCTAAAACCGAGGCTTTTATAGAATTTTCAATCCGCGATAAAGGTGTCGGTATATTCGCTAAAATCGCGGCGGCTTTGAAACTTGAGGATACGAGCCACGCAATTCTGGAGCTTATGAAAGGCAAGTTTACGACAAACCCGAGAAACCACACTGGCGAAGGCATCTTTTTTTCCTCTAAAGCCGGCGATTTATTTACCATTCACTCGGGCAATATCGTTTTTACGGTAAGCGCTTTTATGCGTGGCACAAATGAGGAGTATGCGTTCTCAAGCGCCGCGCCGCCGCTTGACGGCACGTCCGTATCCTTTCGCGTGTGGTTCGGCCATGTGGAAACCCTTGCCGAGGTGTTCAGCCGCTTCGCGCCGGAGGATAGTTTTGTAAAAACAGTTGTGCCGGTTAAACTCTTGGAACAAGACAGCGTCATGCCCATTGTATCCCGATCTCAAGCCCGGCGGCTGCTAGCCCGTTTTGAAAAATTCCGCGCCGCTGAATTAGATTTTGAGGGCGTAAGCGAAATCGGTCAGGGGTTCGCTGATGAAATCTTCCGCGTTTTCCGCAACGAATACCCCGAAATTGAAATTACGCCCGTAAATTGCGGCAGCGCAATTTCAGCGATGATTAAGCGCGTTACCGCCGCCCCGCGTTAAGGCGTGTTTGACAATTCCTTGGGGCGCGAAATTCCGAAAGGGGCGAAAACTCAAAGAACCCGGCTCCGCCTTCACGCTGGCTCCGCATTTACTGAGCGCAGGATATTTTTATGCCCATAAAGTTCTTGCCGTTTTTTTGCGTTATCATAAGATAAGCGATTGAATTATGAAGCGCAAGTTGATATAATAGCAATACCGCGTATTAAAACAGCGTGTGGGTGGCAAGGTTATGCGCCACAAAAAGCAGAAGGGGAGAACAAAATGCGTAAGTACGAATTTAGATGGGAACTGCTTGGCGACTTGGACAGCGGGCGTCCTAACCTCGGGAATCAGGTGGATGTGGATTTATACAGACTGATGCAGTTTACCGTGCGCGATATATTGGAAGAGCGTTACGGGGCGGATGAATCGGACAGTATATTTTACGCGGCGGGCAAGAAGGCCGGCGCGGAATTTTACAAACATTTTATAGAACCCGTGTCGTCGGCGGAAGAATTTGTGAGCAAGACACAGGAAGTTTTGCGGGAGAAGCGGATAGGCGTGCTGCGGGTGGAAGAGGCTATGCTGGAAGGCGAAGGCAGGGTGATGCTGACAATTGACGAGGATTTGGACTGCTCCGGACTGCCGGAACTGGACTACGAAACTTGTATATACGACGAAGGCTTTGTATCGGCCTTGTTCGAAAGTTTCTCCATGAAAAAATGGTCGGCCAAGGAAATAGACTGCTGGACCACGGGCGCCCGTACCTGCCGCTTTTTAGTTACGGAAGAGTAGGGGACTGTGAATTATACTAAGGCGCGAAAAGAAACGCGCTTTTCTCGCCGGCTGTTGGTTGCTCACACACGAAAACTCGGAAAGATTTTTAGCTATAGCCGGGCGAAGCCCGACGAAGATGTTTTCGTGTGTGAGTATAATACGGTCTAAAAATGTCGTTATACCGCGGAACCAGCCATGCTTAAATCAGGGGGGACGTTCCGCGGTATACAAGAATAAAAAGTATTGCGGTGAAATTTGATGGATATACCTCCTTTTGTACCCAGAAAGCACAATAAAGTAAACGAGAACCAGGTAATAACGGAGACCCTGCAGATAATTTTGACGCTGCTTTCCAGCCCCAAGATACCCGCAAACCTTATAAGGGAAGATTTTTTAAACGATTACCCGGATTTTAAAAAAATCTGCGATACTATTAAGGACGTGCGTGACTTAAGCGCAGCCCTTAGTGTTGGGGAACTGCATAAATTCTTCTATTCAAAGGGGTATATTTTATCAAATCTTAAGGGCTTGCAGTCTAATTTACGGCATCTTACTTACCAGGCTCAGAAGGTGGCGGAGGGCGACTTCACTCAAAAAGTGGACTTTTTGGGCGATTTTTCCGCCGCGTTTAACGAGATGATAATAAAGCTTCGGGAATCCAGCGTAAAACTTACAAGGCTGGCAAACGTGGACGCGCTGACGCAAATTCCAAACAGACTGGCGCTTGAGCAGTTCTTGGTTGAGTCATACAAGCTGGTAAAAAGCGCGGGCAAGAAGCTAAGCATTATGATATGCGACATAGACTTCTTTAAATCTGTAAACGACACATACGGCCACGACGCGGGCGACGCGGTGCTTATAAAAGTTAGCAGCGTGCTTAGCAACCAGTTCAGAGGCTCGGACATGTTCGGGCGGTATGGCGGCGAGGAGTTTATGGGAGTGCTGCCCAACACAGACGTCCAAATAGCGGAAAAGGTTGCCTCGCGCGCGTTAGACGCCTTGCGCACTACGCCGATAATTGTGTCGGAATCGGTAACTCTGCACAAAACCGTCAGCATAGGGGTAAGTATGTCCATGCCTGACGATACCGGTTACGAGGACATAGTAAAGCGCAGTGACGAAGCCTTATACATGGCGAAGGAAACTGGAAGGAACAAGGTTTGCGTATACAGTAAAAAATAGTTTAGGAGATGTATTTTGATGGCAGAGAAACTGGAGCGCGACATCGCGCTTCTTCGGGAAAAGCTTGCAGCCGTGTCCGGCAGGCGTTTAAAGATGCTTGTGGGGGTTGACGGCTTTGTGGATGAAATTTTACACATAGTGGACACCCGCCAAGATTTTGAAAACTACACGCGCGTAACACACATAGCGGACCTTGGTCAGCGGATAGTTAAGGCGGCGGGGTTAAGCGCGAATATTGAAATGGTTCCCATACAAATGAAATTGGGAGGCAACGGCCCTATCTTCGCCAACGCGCTCTTGGAATACGGCGTGGAACTTACCTATGTCGGCGCGCTGGGCAAGCCGGATGTACATGCTGTTTTTACGCCGATGACGAAAAAATGCGCCGGCGTTTATTCCATAAGCGGCCCAGGTTATACCAACGCGTTGGAGTTTGAGGACGGCAAGCTCATGTTGGGTAAGATAACTTCGCTTAACGAAATCACATGGCCAAATTTCCGCGACTCCCTTGGCGGGGCGGAAAAATTGGCGGAAATGATTGCGGAAAGCCAGCTGTTTGGCATGGAGAACTGGACAATGGTTCCGCACATGAGCGACATTTGGGAAGGCCTTATAGCCGAGGTGTTTCCGCTGCTTGGCCGGCCGGGTGAGAAGCCCATCGCGTTTTTCGACCTGGCGGACCCTGAGAAGCGCACAAACGCCGACGTACTCCACGCAATGGAGCTTATCGGAAAATTTGAGGAATGTTTCAGGTCGATACTGGGTCTTAACGAAAAAGAGCTATTTGAAATCGCGGACGTATATGGCATTGAATACGACAAGGCAGCTCCCCGCGACAGACTGCTGCGGGACACTGCAACGGCTGTGTACGGCAGGCTGGGCATATACTGTCTTGTGGTGCATCCCACAAAGGAAGCGCTGGCTTGTTTGGGCGGGGAATATTTCCACACCTTTGGGCCTTACTGCGAAAAGCCCAAACTTACCACGGGCGCGGGCGACAATTTTAACTCGGGGTTCTGCCTTGGACAGGCACTGGGGCTTGATCCCCAGAGTTCCCTGGTGCTAGGAGCGGCTACCAGCGGTTACTACGTGCGCAGCGCTAAAAGCCCTGAATTGAGCAGTATTCTGGAGTTCTTAACGGACTGGGAGAATGGGGCTGTATAGGGCTGTGAGCAGCGAATTTAAGGAATGAGGAAAGGTCAAAAGAGTAAGACCAACGGACAGTTCACCGTTAGGGGGCTCTGCCCCAAACCCTGCTAAGGCGTGTTTGAAAATTCCTTAGAGCGCGAAATTTCTAATGAAACCGCTGCAATGAAACCGGATGTTCCGGCCCCGGTCGAGCTTGCTCGACGCTTCGCGCTGCGTCGAGCAAGCTCGACTATCGGAATCTAGTTTTCAAACACGTCCTAAGGATTTCATCTCCGATAGTCGAGCCATGGGCCGTATTGCCATCCGCCCCTGCGATATTGCGTATATCGTAGGGGACGATGGCAATCGTCCTGTATGGGGATTTCCCGATAGTCGAGCTTGCTCGACGAAGACCCCTTCTTTGCGCTTCGCGCGCACTCAATAAGCATGAACCTTGCGCCTTTGTTGGAGCGCATGAAAAAGGAGTGAGCCTATGGCTGGAGCAGTAGGCAGCCTGATAGATTTCGCCGGGCGGCAATGGCTCATTTTAGATGAGTCGGACAGCAAAATGCTGATTACCACAAAGGACATTGCTTTCTTGTCCAGATTTCACAGCAAGTATGTCGATGTGACTTGGGCTGATAGCGAGATACGCGCCAAACTGAATACGGAGTTTTACCAGAGTTTCGCTGACCACGACAAAAAGAGGATTGTTAGGACGGATATATCAACGCCGGACAATCCGTGGTTTGGGGCAAACGGCGGTGCGGACACCTCGGATTATGTTTTCTTGCTAAGCATAGAAGAAGCGGTCGGCAGATATTTCGGAGACAGCGCCGATAAGTTGTTGAACCGAAGCCCTAAGCAGAATTACTGGTTTCAACGCAAGGACAAAAACAACCCGCTACGGATGTCGAGGTTTGAGGGCGCCGGTTGGTGGTGGTGGCTACGTAGCATGGGCAAGAACAACAAAAAGGCTGCTTACATACACGACGACGGCAACATCGGCATACAGGGGAACAACATTTTTCTCTGTAACATCAGTTCGGTCTTTCACCCCAATGGGTCAAACTTAGGCGGGGTCAGACCGTGTATGTGGATTGAAAAGGAGTAAATCTATGGCAGGAATAAAACATCCGACAATCGGGGCTTGCGGAATAGACTGTGGGCTATGTCCAAGGCACTATGCTGACGGAACTTTCCGCTGTCCGGGTTGCGGCGGCGCGGGATTTGAGAAAGTACACCCGTCCTGCGGTTATCTGACCTGTTGCGTGAAAAAGCGCGGTTTATCCGCTTGTGGAGAATGCGGTGAGTTTCCATGTGCGAAGTATGCCGACAGGGAGAAAATCGAGAAGGATTCATTTGTGTCGCACAAGCGGATGTTCAAGAACCAAGAGAAGATTCGGGAACTCGGTCTTGACACTTTCCTCGCCAGGCAAGCGGATCGGGTGTCGTTTCTTGAATACGCACTTGCAAAGCATGACAATGGCCGCAATAAGAATATTTACTGTATAGCCGCGGCGTTGCTTTCGGTTGATAGTCTGCAAATAGCGCTAAGCAGGGCAAATACCGGGGAAAACCTGCGCGGTATATTGACCGGATATGCCGCCAACGAGGTGCTGGAATTAAAACTGACGAAATGAGGTGTGGTTTATATGGGTGTTGAAATCAGAATGGCAACAACTGCCGATTTACCTCAATTACTTGCCTTGTTCGCCGAGTTACAGCCTGATGACCCGCCGATTGATAATAGCTTGGCCGAAACTGTTTTTGAGAAGGCTGTAAAAAATGGCGTAAGGTATTTTGTCGCAGTAGACGAAAGACGCATTGTCGGATCCTGTTTCATTGCGATAATTCCAAACCTGACGAGACGGTGTTCTTCCATCGGTTTTATAGAAAACGTTGTGACTGCAACTGAATACCGTAGACGTGGAATAGGACGCATATTGCTGAATGCAGCCACCCAATACGCAAAACAACAGGGGTGTTACAAGGTTGCTTTGCAAAGCGGTGTTAAGCGTACGGATGCCCATAAGTTTTACGAATCAGTTGGGTTTGACGGTGACAGCAAGCGTGCATTTGAAATAAGGTTTGAGTAGCAGTATATTTATTGAAACTATTCAGAGGGAGAAAATTATGAGCAGATACGAAGACGGTATCAAAATTATTGAGGATACTTGTGGCAATGGCAAAGACAATGTAATCGCGCTTGCAACACTCGAAATGACTGACGGCAAGATGCAGCCCGTAGTCCGTGACGTGAATGCTTTTTATGAAGATGGCGTGTTTTATATCACTTCAACAGCCACGTCAGGTAAAGCGCGGCAGATTGCCGCGAACAACAATGTAGCGTTTGCTGTCCACTTTGAGGGGATTTCCGGCAAAGGCATCGGCGACAACTTGGGCTGGGTTTTAGACCCTAAGAACGCCGACCTGCGGTTAAAGCTACGGAAGGCGTTTAGTGATTGGTACGATGCGGCGAATAACGAGCAAAACGAGGACTGTATCGTTCTTGCCGTTCGGATAAGCCAAGTATCACTATTTAGAGACCACGGTGCTGTGCGGTACAATCTGGACTTTGTGAACAAAACGGAGGCGGAATAAATGATTCGAGGTATTCTTATCGGCGACATTTCTATCGACTGTAATGAGCCGGAGAAGCTTCAAAATTTTTATGGAGAGTTGCTGGGCTGGGACAAGAGAATTCTATGGGGTTGCCCCGCAATTATCAAAGAGGGATATCTTGTGATATTGTTCATGAAACCCGACGAGCAGTATAGTGTACCAATATGGCCGGAGATGCCCGGAGCGCAGCAAAAGCAAATGCACTTCAATTTTCAAGTGGACGACCTTCAAACGGCGGTATCCGAAGCCATCAGTCTGGGCGCGGTCAAGGCTGACAATCAATACGGAGGCGATGATTTTGTCACATTGCTTGACCCTGAAGGGCACCCGTTTTGCCTGTGTAGAAAGTGAAGCTCGGTGGGAGGCAAACAGACGATGAAATTCAAGCTAATTACCACAGCGCGGTTGGCTATCCGCAGATTTAAGGCTGACGACTGGCAGGGATTATATGATTATCTTTCGCAACCAGAAACAGTCGAGTTTGAGCCTTATGAGCCGTTTTCATTTTCTGAAGCCAAGACGGAAGCGGAGCGACGCTCCAACGATGACAGTTTCTATGCCGTTTGTCTTAAAGAAAGCGGCAAGCTAATCGGGAACATGTACCTTGCCAAGCGTGATTTCGATTCCGCTGAAATCGGATATGTTTTCAATGCCGACTACCGCGGTAAGGGCTACGCCACCGAAGCGGCAATAGCTTTAGAGCTTATCCTTAAATAAATTGGATTTGTCTAAAAGCGATAAAAGCACAAGCAAGTTGTAATAAACCCATATAAGTGAAAGCATATTTCTCATAACGGACAAGAATTTTACAAAAGAGATTAAGAGCCTATCCCTTAATAGGCAAGAATGCTGATTTTGCGCCATTTCT
>JAISYE010000094.1 GCA_031297485.1 Clostridiales bacterium | reverse complement strand
GGCGGACACTAGGGACTGTTTGAAAACTCTTTAAAATGCGAAATACCAGGTGAAAACGCTTCGATTTCGCGCTGGAATCCAGTTTTCAAACACGTCCAAAGGCGTGTTTGAAAATTCCTTAGAGCGCGAAATTTCGAATGAAACCGCCGCAATGATAGTCGAGCTTGCTCGACGCTTCGCGCTGGAATCCAGTTTTCAAACACGTCCTAGGAACAAAGAAAGAATAAACTCCCAAACTCGGAAATTGCTTTGAGAGAACTGCGCCGCCATTGTAAATTTACTTTGGACTTTATTGTTATACTCATACACGAAAACATCTTCTAAAAATCTTTCAGTGTTTTCGTGTGTGAGCAACCAACAACCGGCGTGAAAAGTGCATTTCTTTTCGCGCCTTAGTATAACCATTCTTTAACACGCAAGCCCTTAATCCCATCCGCTTCCTGCCCGGATGAGGATTGAAACTACAGGCGCGAGGAAATATCAACTTCGGTTGCCGTCAGCCAATCGCCGCCTTGTCCGTCTCCCGCCCCTCCGCCGGACAAGGCGCGACGCTGCCGCGGACCACCAGTTTGCCGTCAACGGCCATAATGTGGTCTGTGTTTTGCCGGTTGACAATTTTCTTAATGAGGTTATTGACACAGGCAAAGGCCATACCTTCTATATCAACGGCGTATGTCGTAACGGCGGGCTTGCAAAGCGAAGCCAGCGCACAGTCGTCAAAGCCTGCGACGGATACGTCTTCAGGCACGAGAATATTTTGCGCGTTAAGCAGCTAATCAGGTGATAACGGAGTCCATGTAGCTTGCTGCGCGGGCAAAAGCAGCGAAACTCATCGCCGGTTTTGGAGGGCTACATATACTCACACACGAAAACATCTTCTAAAAATCTTTCAGTGTTTTCGTGTGTGAGCAACCAACAACCGGCGTGAAAAGTGCATTTCTTTTCGCGCCTTAGTATAACTCAACATTCGCGGGTATAATACGCGAAAACAGTTATAACGTTGCGCCGCCGCGCTGTATTCCGTGCGGCGGCGTTTTGCCGTCTTGTTATTTTTGCCTGTCAGGAAGGAGGATTTTATGGGGGTTGTTTTTAATATTCAGCGATGTTCCCTGCAAGATGGGCCTGGCATTCGGACGACTGTATTTTTGAAGGGATGCCCTTTGCGGTGCAAGTGGTGCCACAACCCGGAAAGCTGGCACAGGAAACCGGAACTGTCTTTTTTTAAACATAAGTGCGGCGCCTGCGGCGTCTGCGTCAAAGCCTGCCCGCGCAGCGCCCGCAGTATTTCGGATGGTGTCTGCGCTATCGACCGCGCCTTGTGTACAGTGTGCGGCGAATGTGTAAAAAAATGCTTTAATGACGCGCTTACTATAATTGGCGAAGAAAAGACCGCAGAGCAGGTGATAGCGGAGGTAAAACGGGATATGCCGTTTTATGAACGTTCGGGCGGCGGCCTTACGCTTTCAGGCGGCGAACCCTTCGCCCAGCCGGAGTTTCTATGTTCGCTGCTTGCGGCGGGCAAACAGGCGGGCCTGCATATCTGCGTTGAAACCTGCGGTTACGTGGATGAACAGCTGCTGCGCGATTCCATGCCCTATGTGGACATATATTTGTACGATTACAAAGCCACAGGCGCGGAAAACCATAAGGCGTTTACAGGGGTTACAAACGAGAGGATACTCTCAAATTTATACATGCTTTTAGAAAACAGAGCGTCTGTAATTTTGCGATGCCCCATGATTCAAGGCGAAAACGACACTGTTCAGCATCTGGCCGCCATTGCGGAATTGTATAAAACATATCCCCATATGCTTGGAGTGGAGATTATGGCGTATCACAACATGGGACGTGACAAAGGCGTGCGCGTGGGAATAGATGCCGGGGAAATGACGGATATGCCCCTGACACCGGAAAGCACAAAAGCGGAATGGATTAAGACTTTGCGTGATTTTGGCTGTAATATCGCAAAAATAGGTTAAATTAAAGAGAAGGATTTATATGGCGGCAATGCTGAAAACAAAGCCGGAAAGGCGTATGCTTCCAGGAACGCCTGTCGGTCCGAATGGGGAAAAACTGCGGCCGATTGACATGCAAAATGTGCCGATGGCCGCTTACGAGATGCTGAAGAACCCGCAAATTGACCGCCAGACTGTTCTGGATATGTAGCTTGAGTTTACGGAGGCGCACCGCGCGCGCCTTAATGACCCGCCCGCCATACGTGAGGCGCATTGTATGAACGCGCTGTATCCGCGCGCGTTCCAACCGGTTCAGCGGGGTGATTATTTCGCCGGGTGGCTGCATTATGGGACCGTGGGCTTTGGATTGGAAAACAACAGCGGTGGTTCGGTCTACTATTATTACAGAGACTTGATTGAGGATATATGTGAAACAGTGGATTTTAAGCCGGAAAAGCGCGTAAAAATTGACGAAGGGCTGGAATATTGGCGCTTCCATGCCACAATGGACCGCAGCGCAGAACCGGGCGCAATGATGTTTGCCATGTCTAAGGAAAGCCGCCATGGCAGCCGCGTTTCCAAAGAACTTTGGATTACTTCCTCGCCTGTAACGTAAACAACCGTGAGAATGTACGGTTTGGGGCGGTGACGCCGGCTACGGCGGACGGGCGCAAGGCGTGGGCGACTCTGGCTAATGGCAATACGCCGACTTCAGGGAACGGCAAAAACGGCGTGACAGCGCTGCTGATGTCAATGGCACGGTCAGAGAATAACGCGAACGCGGGCTTTACGCACAACCTGAAATTTTCGAAGCAGATGTTCCACGGCGAGCGCGCGAAAGTTGAAAACTTCAGTCAGCCTACTTTACTATAGGCGGCGCGTCTGTTATGATTGCATGCGTAGGCAGAGACGATTTGCAAAACGCGCAGAAGAATCCTGAAAATTTTAAGAATCTGATGGTGCGGGTTGGCGGGTTTTCCGCCCGATTTGTAGAATTAGAGCGAGAGGTTCAGGACGATATCATAACGCGCGCCCTATCATTGAAAGAAGGTTAATCATGGCAGCAACACCGGCAAAGGCGGCGGCAAACCTAACCCAAGAAGAATTAGCGGGGTATATAGACCATTCGGTACTAAAGCCGGAGTTTACACGAGCGGAAATAGAAAGGACCATAACGGAAGGAATCGCGTTCGGATGCAAGACCGTATGCGTAAACCCCTCGGCGATGGCCATAGCGAGGGCGTTGTGCGTGGGCACTCGGACAGGAGTTTCCGTTACATGTGACTTCCCCTTTGGGCAAAGCCCGCTGGAATCGAAAATATGGCAGATGAAATATCTTCATGAAGTGGCAGCCCATACTTACCCGCATGATTTCAGTTTCCCGGGCTTGGACAAACCCTGCCAGGCCCCGCTAGAGATTGACGTGGTGGCCAATTACGGGTTCATACGGAGCGAGCTGTGGGAAAAAGTAATGCGTGAGTTTAAGGCCATGGTTGAGGCGTGCCGCCGGAGCGGCGTGGCGCTGAAAGTTATTTTAGAAACCGACGCGCTTACCAAGGCGCAGATTGCCCGCGCAACCGAGCTGGCCTGCCATGCGGGTGTGAACTTTGTGAAAAGCTCCACCGGTTTTTATACCGGCGAGAGGTTGGACCATGGCCCTGGCGCCACGCCGGAGGTGATTGCGCTGATGCTTAAGGCCGCGAAAGGACAATGCAAGGTAAAGGCTTCCGGCGGTATACGCACACGGGAACATTTTTTGCGGCTGATAGACATGGGCGTTGACAGAGTAGGGGTAGGATACCGCTCTATGCCTCTGTTGCTGGGAATGGACACGCAAACAGGGAACATCGGAACATCGCCGCTTTCGGATGTCCGCAAGTTGATTCCAACGGCTAAAAGTATGCTCTCCCAAATAATTTCCTTCTGGAGGGGCTTACGCGACGACGAACACGGGGGTTATTACGGTTATATGGATTTTGACCTTCAAGTAGACAAAACCGCTGATAAAGGCACCATACTCAATAGCCGGATACTGTGGTTTTTTTCAAAAGCCGCGGTAATCCTGGAGGACAGCGGACTGCTGGAGGAAGCGCGTCACGCCTACCGTTTCTTGACCGAGCGCTGTTTAGACAAGGAACATGGCGGGGTGTACTGGTCGGTACGGCATGACGGCGCGCCTGCTGACACAACCAAGCACACGTATAATCAGGCTTTCGCCATTTACGCGCTTTCGGCCTATTACCAAGCCACAGGGGATTTGTCCGCCAGGTCGCTTATAATTGACATTTATTGCTTGATTGAAACACATTGCGCGGATAAATATGGTTATATTGAAGCGTTCAGCCGCGACTTTAAGCCCGTGCCAAATGATAAACTTTCGGAAAACGGCGTAATGGCGGATAAAACCATGAATACTCTGCTGCACTTGGCGGAAGCCTATGCCAGTTATGTGGAGGCGGAAACTCCCCAGAAAAAATACTCCATTGGGGCGGTTTCTGACAGCTTAAGACATATACTGGATATTTTCCTCCAGAAGGTGTATAACAGCGAATTGCATAGGAACGAAGTGTTTTTCGACGCTGAAATGGCCCCTCTTAAGAGAGACGGCCGGGCGTTTGACCTGCATTCCTACGGGCACGACATAGAGGCGAGCTGGCTGCTGGACTGGGCGGCGTCCTTGGCCGCGCCGCTGGACCTGCCCTTGGATGATGATGAAGTATCGCCGCCGGACCTGGCGCGTACGGTGCGAGGCGCGACAGGAGCGCTGGCGGAGAATGTATACCAGCGGGCGTTTCACAACCGTTCGCTGTGGAACGAATGTGAAAACGGAAGGCCGGACGAGACGCGCGTGTGGTGGGTGCAGGCCGAGGGCGTGGTGGGGTTTGTCAACGCGTATCAGCGCACCGGAGACCCGCGCTTTTTCCGCGCGGCCGAGGAGATGTTGGAGTATATTCAGACGTACCTTGTGGATAAGCGGCCTGGTTCGGAATGGTTTTGGGATGTGGACGGCAATGGCGCCCCTTCCAGCGGGAAACCCATTGTGGAGCCTTGGAAGTGCCCCTATCACAACGGCAGGATGTGTCTCGAAATATTAAGGAGAGGATAGGAATGTTTGAAAAGGCCCTTGCGGAAATAAACGCGGAATATGAAAGGCTGCTCGCCCGAAAGAACAGCCCGCGGCGGGAATACAACGGCATATATACCCGCTGGCGGCATCCAGTGCTGACGCGGGCGCACGTGCCGCCAACGTGGAAGTACGACATGGACCCGCGGACAAACCCGCTGCTGATGGAGCGACTTGGCGTAAACGCCGTGTTCAATTCCGGCGCCCTTAAACTAAGCGGCAAGTATTATCTTGTGCCCCGGGTGGAGGGTAGTGACCGCAAAAGTTTCTTCGCGGTAGCGGAAAGCGACAGCCCTGTGGATGGTTTCCGTTTTTGGGATTATCCCGTAGTGCTGCCGGACACGTGCCCGGAGGAAGTAAATGTATATGACCTGCGCCTGACCCAGCATCAGGACGGATGGATATACGGCGTTTTCTGCTCCGAAAGCAAGGACAAGGACGACCCCAGCCTTTCGGCGGCAGTGGCGGCGGCTGGCATAGTGCGCACCAAGGACTTGAAGAACTGGGAGCGCCTCCCTAACCTGCAAACGCCCTCAAGCGGCGACGCGGCGCCCTCGCCGCAGCAGAGGAACGTGGTACTGCACCCCGAGTTTGTGGACGGCAAGTACGCTTTTTTTACGCGGCCGATGGACGGCTTTATTTCAGCGGGCAGCGGCGGCGGCATAGGCTTCGGGCTGTGCGGGGATATCAGCCGTCCGGTTTTGGAAGGCGAAATAATTACAAGCCGCCGCAAGTATCATCAGATTACAGAGGAAAAGAACGGCGCGGGCGCGGTGCCTGTTAAGACGGCCAAGGGCTGGGTCCATATCGCCCACGGCGTGCGCAGTACGGCGGCGGGGTTGCGCTATGTGCTCTATACCTTTGCCACCAGCCTTGAGAAGCCTTGGGAAGTAATCGCCGAGCCGGGAGGCTATTTTATGGCGCCGCGCCGCGGCGAGCGCGCCGGCGATGTGCCCAACGTCCTGTTCACCAACGGCGCCGTTGTGGACGGCGGCAGCGTGTATATTTACTACGCGGCTTCGGATACGCGTCTGCACGTGGCCAGCACCACACTGGAAAGACTGACGGATTACGTGTTCAATACCCCTCCTGACCCGGGCCGCAGCCCGGACTGCGTTAAGCAGCGCGCTGAGCTTATTAAGCGCAACTTGGAATTAAGGAATGACGAATAATTAAACAACCAAACTTTTTCTACCTGTGCAATTGCCTTTGAACCCTGCAATGCAGACGGGTTTCTGAGTACCGAATTTTTGCCTGCCTAAAATGGAATTCACTATTTGGGCCATTTTCAGTAAAAGCCTATTGCACAGGTCGAACTTTTTCATAGGAAATGCGAACGCTTCAACGTATTTCGTCGAGCAAGCTCGACTATCTCCGAAAAAATTTTGGGTCTTTATCTTTCGTCATTCCTAAATATATAGCGGCATAAAAACGCCGCGGCCTATTGCGAGACAGTGGGCCGCGGTGTTTTTTGCGTACAAAGCGGTTATAAATTTTTTTATAAAACATAGGTTTGCGCTTTTTCTCGCGGGCATTATGTGTTAAAATAGGTGAAACCCCGAATTAAGGAATGATGACCGTGAGGAAGGCAGCCGAGGCATTAGAAAACGCGCTGGAGAGACTGTTAGACAAGCTGCATCTCAGTATGCGCAAGAAACTCATAATAATATTTTTAATAGTAAAGCTGATACCGCTGCTAATAATAACGTATATAGCCTGGCGGCAAATGACGCTGCTCGGTTCCGCTCTGATGGGCATCGCGCTGGAGGATTCGCGCAAGGCCCTGACAGACAGCGCTGTGGAAAGTATCGAACGCATGTCCACAGACATAGCGCGGCAGGTAGCGGAATTTTTGTACGAACGCGACAGCGATATTCTGATGCTTGCGGCTCTGGAACCTACGGAAAGTAATTACCGGTCCTTTGTGGAAAACTCTGTGGGCCGCGTGGTAACTGCAGGGAAAATGCAGCTTTCAGCCGACAGACGCTCCTGGAGACCGGCCGGCCATGCTGTTCAGGCCGGCGTAACCGGTCAGGATGAGGGCGTATCCACAAACAACGAGAATAACGATATGGACCGGTTCCATCACCGCCAGCCGGACCAGCTGAGTTACCACAATGTTCCCCTGTACGACGAGGTAACCTTTGTGGGGCTGGACGGGCAGGAACTGATAAAGATTGTGGCGCGGGACTCCACAAAAGTAAACTACCCCATGGACCCGCGGCTTAAAGACGTTTCGGACAAGAGCAACACCTATGTGCGGGCGGAAGGTTATTTCGAAAAACTGAAGGACCTGGCGCCCGGTGAAATCTATGTTTCCGACGTAATAGGGGCCTATGTGGGCTCCAATTATATAGGCATGTATACGCCGATAACAGTGGATAGTGCGGCCAGGGAACGCGGTTACCCCATAGAATACAACCCTGAGGGACAAGCCTACGCCGGAAGGGAGAATCCGAACGGCCAGCGTGTTGAGGGCATAGTGCGATGGGCCGCGCCAGTAACGGACGACAACGGAATTAAGATAGGCTATGTGACGTTGGCCTTAAATCATGACCACATTATGGAATTTGTGGACCACGTAACCCCTATGAACGAACGCTATACGGAACTGCCCAGCGCCTATGAGGGCAACTATGCCTTTATATGGGATTATCAGTGCCGCAGCATAGCGCATCCGCGGCATCATTCCATAGCGGGCTATGACCCGGAGACCGGGGAGCCTCAGGTGCCCTGGCTGGAGGAGAGCATATACAACGCCTGGCAGGAAGCTTATGCGGAAACAGGTGTCAGTTGGATAGATTTTGTGAATAACCCAAAAGGCGACGGGGTAAAGTGGAAGGAATTTGACGAGCAGTCCCGCTCCAAAAGGCCCGCGCCGCAGCTGACGCGGGAAGGCAACGTTGGGCTGGATGGCCGCTACCTTAACAACGCGCCCCAGTGTACCGGCTGGATGGATTTAACCGCTGACGGAGGCTCCGGGTCTTTTTATATATTGTGGAGCGGTATATATAAACTTAACACAGCGGCCGCCATACCCTATTATACGGGCCAGTACAGCGAGGCGCAAGCGGGTACTAGGCGCGGCTTCGGCTTTGTAGCTATAGGCTCCGGGCTGGAAGATTTTGAAAGCCCTGTGACAAAAACGGAAACAACGCTGCTTACCGTGCTGGCGGACCGCTTGCGGCAGGTCTTTGTGCAGTTTGTGGCCATAACGTTCCCCATAATATTGGTCACAGTGTTTGTGGCTGTATTTCTCGCGTCCTTTATAACGCGGAATATTACAAAAATAATAAACGGCGTGTCAAGGTTCAGGGCAGGGGAGCGGCAGTTCCGGTTCCGCGCCGCGGTTAAGGACGAGTTCGGCGCGCTGGCGGACAGCTTTGACGAGATGGCGGACAGTATAGTC
Source organism: Clostridiales bacterium (assembly GCA_031297485.1). GTDB lineage: Bacteria > Bacillota > Clostridia > Lachnospirales > JAISYE01 > JAISYE01. The sequence continues at coordinate 19,683 of JAISYE010000094.1, read as the reverse complement.
AGCAGTATAAGCGGGCCGCTTACAATAATCGACATGAATTACAATATAAAGTATATGAACGAGACAGGCTTGGCTTACAGGGGCAAGACGCTTGAGGAAGTGGTGGGCCAGCCGTACACCAAGTACTGCCTGGTTCCCATGGGTTCGGTTTACTGTCCGATAACAGCCCTCAGGATGAACAGGGATACAGAGGTATATTACTTAGAATCCAGGGACCAGTATATAAAGCCCTCGGCCAGTTACCTGTTCGCCAGAAATAATGAGAAAACAGGTTATATTATAATTTCGACAGACGTTACGGAAATAGAGAACGAGCGCAAACGAGCGCAAAACGCAAGCCAGGCCAAGGGGAACTTTTTGTCCAACATGAGCCATGAAATACGAACGCCGCTTAACGCCATAATAGGCATGACCTCCATTGGCAAGCAGGCGGCGGACCTGGAACGGAAGGATTACGCTTTCGGCAAAATCGAAAACGCCTCCACACACTTGCTGGGCGTAGTAAACGACATCCTGGACATGTCAAAAATAGAGGCGGACAAGTTTGAGCTTTCGCCGCTGGAATTTAATTTCGAAAAAATGCTGCAAAAGGTGGTCAATGTAATCAATTTCCGCATGGAGGAAAAGAACCAGAATTTTTCAGTACACATTGACAAGGACATACCAAGCATTCTTATAGGAGACGACCAACGGCTTTCCCAGGTTATAACAAACTTGCTCTCCAACGCGGTAAAGTTTACGCCCGACGGAGGTTCCATACGGTTAGATACCCGCTTGCTGGCGGAGGGGGACGGACGCCGTAAGATACAAATAGAAGTGACGGACAGCGGAATCGGCGTAAGCGAGGAGCAGCGGCAGCGGCTGTTTACGGCCTTTGGCCAGGCGGAAAGCAGCACGTCGCGGAAATTTGGGGGCACAGGGCTGGGGCTTGCCATATCCAAGCGCATAGTGGAAATGATGGATGGCCGTATTTGGATAGAGTCGAAACTGGGCAGGGGTTCCAAGTTCGCGTTTTACGTCTGGCTTGCCGTGGGCACGGAGGAACCTTATGGCGAGGTTGAGATATTAAACCAGGGAGCGCTCCGGATGATGGCGGTTGACGATTCGGCTGAAGTCCTGCAATCTTTTAAAGAGATATCGCGGCGGTTCGGGTTTGAATGTGATGTGGCGGAAAGCGGGGCCGCTGCTCTGGAACTCATAAGAGGCCAGCATTACGACATATATTTTATAGCCCTGCGTTTGCTGGGGATGGACGGGCTGGAACTGGCGGCAAGGATAAGGAAAGTCTGCGGGGAACGGCGCGGGCATGTGGTTATGATAATCTCCTCATCGGACATTAACGCCATAGCCGGCAGCCCGGACATTGACAAGTTCCTGACCAGGCCGCTGTTTCCGTCCGCCATAACGGACTGTATTAACGAATACCTGAGGGAGGACGCCGAGAAAGAGGCCGCGCCCAGCTCGGATGATATCAATGGGTTCGAAGGGTTCCGCGCGCTGCTGGCGGAAGATGTGGAAATAAACAGGGAAATTCTGCTGGCGCTTGCCGAGCCTACCGGACTTGAAATAGACTGCGCTGTGAACGGCGCGGAAGCGGTGCGGATGTACACCGAAGCGCCGGAGAGGTATCACATCATTTTCATGGACATGCAGATGCCCGAGATGGACGGGCTGGAGGCAGCCCGGCGCATACGAGCCTCCGGCGTCCCCGGGGCCGAAGACGTGCCCATTGTGGCCATGACCGCCAACGTGTTCCGCGAGGACATCGAAAAGTGTCTCGCCGCAGGCATGAACGACCACGTGGGCAAGCCCATCGACTTTGACGACGTACTGGCAAAACTGCGGCTGTACCTGAAGCAGAACCAGGCCTGAAACTTTCTTTCTCGCGTCTGGCATAGCGATTGCAATCCAAGGCAGTGGGATATATAATTACAATCAATGTCAATAGGTTAAGGATTTTTAAGTTGACGCGAGTGAACACAGTTCGCCCCTACCGGCAAATTCCTTGTAAGGGCGAACATATACTCACACACGAAAACATCTTCTAAAAATCTTTCAGTGTTTTCGTGTGTGAGCAACCAACAACCGGCGTGAAAAGTGCATTTCTTTTCGCGCCTTAGTATAACCAACGGACAGTTCATCATTAGGATTTGTCCGTTGGTTCGCCCGCTCGCGGTATATAATCATTATGGGAGGGATGGTATTGAGGGAAGAAATTCTGAAAGTACTGACAGAGGAAGACATAAAATACTGCTCTGATTTGGGAATCACTCTGGACAGCGATTTACTGGACCCCAAAATAGACAGTGTGTTTAAAGCCATATTTACAACAGATTCTGAAGAGTCTCGGACAGCCTTGGCGTGTTTTTTAAGCGCCGTATTGGGAAGGAAAGTAACTAAAGTTACAATCGGAAATAACGAGCCGGCTGTAAATGGTCTGGGAGACAAGCAATCGGTATTCGACGTACACGTCCGGTTCGAGTTTGAGGATGAGGCGGATATAGAGATGCAGATGCGTATAACCGACGACTTGGAGGTCCGCGCGGAGTACAACACCGCAAGGCTGTTCGGGGCACAGGCTGCCCGAGGGAAGAATTACGGCGATATGCACGAGGCGGTGACCATATTTGTGCTTAACCAGACCTTGTTTCATGACACAGAAAATTTCTTTGACAAGTATGTATACACCGGCATGACAGGCAGAATACTCAAAGGGAAAACCATGATATTTTTTATAGAGCTTTCCAAGCTGGCGGAGATACTAAAGAAGCCGGTATCGGAAATGACGCCGGTGGAACGGTGGGGAGTGTTTTATAAATATCTCACCGCACCCGAGAAAAAGGAAGTAGTAAATGAAATAATAAGTCGGGAAGAAGGGATAAAGATGGCGGCAAAAGTATTGGAAGGCTTGAGCCGTGACGAGGAGGAACGTATCAGACATTACCACAGGCTGAAGTACGAGATTGACAGGGAGTCCCAGTTGATTTACGCGGACAAGATGGGGTTCAAGAGGGGTATGGACGAGGGTATGGAAGCGGGTATGGCCAAAGGGATTATTAAAACCGCAAAAAACGCGCTGGCTATGGGACTATCTCTTGAACAAATTGAACAATTTACCGGTCTGTCCAGAGAAGAAATCGTCGGGAAGAAGGGATAAAGATGGCGGAAGGCTCGGACTGGGACGAGGCTGAGGAAGAGCGTATCAGGCAGTACCACAGACTGAAGTACGAGATTGACAGAGAGTCCCAGTTGATTTACGCGGAGAAGATGGGCTTCAAGAGAGGTATGGAAGCGGGTATGGCCAAAGGGATTATTAAAACCGCAAAAAACGCGCTGGCTATGGGACTATCTCTTGAACAAATCGAACAGTTTACCGGTCTGTCCAGAGAAGAAATCGAAGGTTGCGGTATTTTCCAAGTTGGGGGAGATACTAAAGAATCCGGTAACGGTTAGATTTTTCACGACCGCAGTCTGCAAACGGGCAGTAGGGGTGTATCTGCCGATATTTAACAAGAGAAATAAATGTTTTGGCCGATATTCGAGCTTGCTCGACGCAGCAGTTGCAACCGCTAACGCCGCGGGGGTGCGGGCGAACACAGTTCGCCCTTAGGACGTGTTTGAAAACTGGATTCCAGCGCGAAGCGTCGAGCAAGCTCGACTATCATTGCAGCGGTTTCATTCGAAATTTCGCGCTTTAAGGAATTTTCAAACACGCCTTAATGAAATTCAGTCCGTTTACAGTATAATTCAGCAGCCGCACTCCGCAAATGCGGAAGCCAGTAAATCCGTGTGGTCCCGGATTGTTTTTTCAGGGTCCTCCGACGGAAGCGGGTTGACCTCAAACACCAGTTTCCCAGGCGAATCCAGGTATCCGATTTCTTTAAGCACGCGCAGAACCCGCGTCAAATCCCCACGGCGGTGAAGCCCGGCAGGGTAAAAAAACGACGGGTGCGTGTCGCCAAACATAGGGTCATTGGTGTCGCCCACAACACAGCTTGACAGGTGCACCCGGGCCAGCGCTTCCGCCGCGCGGCGGTAAGCGCTCTCAAAACTTTCGAACAGCAGCGGCACATGGCCCATGTCAACCTCCAGCGCCAGGTCCGCCCCCTGAGCCCGCAGGCTTTCCACAAAGGACACGGCGGTTTCTGTGGAACCGATAAGAAAACGTTTGTCCACCGCCGTGTCCAGAGGCTCGATTAGCGGCGTTATACCATGGCCGCGCAGCAACTCGCACAGCCACAGGCATATTTCAGCAAAACGCTTAATTGCGCCGTCCCTGTCCCAGGGCATATCTATTCCGGAGACAAACAGGAATTGGTCCGCCCCGGCTTCGGCGGCAGCCTCAACTTCCCGGACCAGGAATTCCCGCGCTATGCGCTGTTCGGCAAAATCCCCGCTGCCAAGGGAGATTTTCCGCGCGGGAAACAGGTGGTTTACATAAGTAATCTGTTTTCCGCAGCCCCGCAGCCCGGCGGCGGCGCGTTTGCGCTCCCGCGGGTTAATGGGCAGGCAGCAGTCCAGGCACCCGATGTCCGGCCTGCGCGCAAGGGCAAGCACGGTATCCGCGTGGTAAACCTCGTCCTCCGCGTACCCGGGATACAGCATGTGATGGGTAAACCCCAGCTTTTCAGTTGGAAATTCCATTTCCGCCACCTTCCAAAAACGCCTGAGTATCCAGTTTCATTTGCCAGTACTGCGCCCAGGCGGCGCATACCGTAGGCTGCCGCAGCAATACCGTTCCATGTTTAATCCATGTGGGAAACCTACGGACAAACGCGTCACGGTAAACTCCCGCCGCCAAGTCTATCGCGACCTCGGGGTTCTTTACCATGAGGGGCGCGGCCGCCGCCTGGGTGAGCGCTTTCGCGGCGGCCGCCTCAATTATCGCGGCGGTTTCGGCCAAGGGATATACAAGCCCGCCGGTCCCGCAAAAACTTTTCTTGGTTTCCGCGCATACTACCCCCGGCGCCAGCTGGCGCGCCTCCGCGCAGGCGCCGTCGTCTCCCACGCACAGCAGCAGGGGCACCTTCAATTCCCACGCTATCATTGTTTCCAGTCCTACTTCCCCTACGGAAGTGCCGTTTACCCGAATATCCGCGATATCCAGCTCATAGGAATGCGGCAGCAGCGACCCCGCCGTCCCCGCTTTCGCATGAAACCCCAGCAGAATAAGCCCGTCAAAGCTCGTGTCCAGGCCTCCGGCCCAATCCGGGCGGTAGGGCGGTTTCCCGTAATAAAGCCGTACGCCCGCGGGCAGCGCGTCCAAGGGGATGTTGCGCCCGTAGTAATGTTCGTCGTAAATGTGTATTTCGTTATTCCCCAGTCCGCGCAGCAGTGCGGAAAGGTCGCTTAAGAAATACCGCAGCCCTTCCGCATACTCTGGCGCGCCAACCTCCGCCTGCCGGTAATTTACCACTCCGCTGGCGCCTTCCATGTCTGTTCTTACCATTAATTTCATTTTTATCCTCCTATTCTAAACAATGCGCGGGCGAACTGTACGCCCCATCAGCACGAGCTTTAGGCTTGAGAAAGGTCAAAAGATTAAGACCTTGGGGCAGAGCCCCCAAGGTTTACCGCTTTTGACCTTCTCATTCTTTAAGTTCGTGCGTATGAGGGCAGAGTCCCCAAGGTTTACCACTTTTGACCTTTCTCATTCTTTAAGTTCGTGCGTATGAGTCTGTGTCCGCCCTTCCGCTGAATACCAGCACGGCAAACTGAGTAAGCGTCAGCAGCAGCAGACTGAAAAGCTCCCATCGGACGCTTTCCCCCAGAAAGCGCAGCACAGCCAGTATAATCAGCATTCCGCAAATACGTCCGGCCACCAGCACAATCTCGTTTATGGCCAGCATTTCCGGCATATGCTGGCTCGCGTCCTTGTCGCCTGTCGTAGAGTCCAAAAAAATCGTAAAGCTGGTATTTTCAAGAAATCCGCAAAAAAGGGCGTTAATAACGCAATATACAAGAATCATTTGGGGCGTTACCCATAAAAACCCCGCAAAAGCGGTCACAGTCAGCGCAATAACAGCGTACAGCATATACCTCATGCGGTTCGTGGGATTCAGCAGGCGCGACATAACCCCATAGGCGATAATGGACGCGCCGCCGGATAAAAACGTGCTCACACCCACCAGCACCTCGCTGCGCACAAGCTGGTAAATAACAACGCTCAGGATAAACAAAAAAGTGCCTTCCCTCATTCCTTTGACAAACTGGCCTGCCAAGGCGCTGCGAATCCTATGCCGGCGCAAAAAGCCAATGGCCGCGGCATAATTTGTCTTAGGGGAATTTTGCCGGAGCTTCGGCAATTTTACCGTGTACAAACACGTAAACAGCGCCAGCAAAAAAGCGATGGCAAATACAGTCATATAACCTTTCAGCCCGCCCACAGCCTGTATAACCAAACTGCCGGTCAGGGGCATCAGCAGGTTTACGGCAGCGCCCAGCAGCTGTATAACCGCCATTGCTTTGTCACGGTTATCTAAATCTGTTGTGCTGCTGAACAGCTGGAGATAGGCTATCCAATAAAATCCGTCAGCCAGTCCGTTTATTACGCCAATAAGCACGCTGTAACGCGCCGCCGCTTCTCCCAGCATAAAAATAGTAAAATACAGCACAAAGTACACGGCTATGCCCATAATGGCCGTCAGCCTGGAACCAAGCCGGCACAAAACCTTGGCTGCCAGCGCCATGAAAACAGCCCCAAACAGGTAGAACGCGCCGTTGTACAGCAGTACGGCGTCCAAACCCCCGCTCTGTCCCACCATCATGGTGTTTATAAATACAGCGGGAAGCCGCGTAAAGGTCAAAAACAAAGTATGCACAATCAGCACGGGGTGAAAATCGCCGGATAATTTTCTCCCGTCCCCGTAAAAACCCATCTTCCGCAAAACGCGCCTGACAGCAGAAGGCGTTCCGTCCGCAGACGGCGGCCCGTCCAATGTACCCCTCAGCATTCCATCACCAACATAGCAGTCTCCCACATAGGCAGTGGACACAACAGACGCAGGCCATCCTGACGCCGCTCAAAGGGGATATCCTCCCAGCGGCCCGCAGCGCTGCTGTACGCGCGTATGCCCTTGACAGAAGCCGCGTCTGTTTTCAGCGTGACAGCCTCTATATCGTCCGAGGACGCGTTAATCAGGTACAGCGCGGTCTGCCCGCCTTGCGAATAGCAGTAAGCGGACACGTAAGGCCCGTCCGCCATGGGAAGGCTGGCGCAAACCTCCCCCAAAACCCGTTGGAATATACTTTGCCGTACATTGTTAAGCAGCATGGGCGGAATCTCCGTTGGCGAGGCAAACCGCCCAAAGGGGAAGATTAAGAGCCGCGCACCTACAATCGCCTGGCCGTCAGCCGTGCGCTCCCGGAACGAATTGTAAAACCCAGTGATTTTTTTGACATCAGCTTCGCCGCAATAAGTAACACGCAGCACATCGCTGCACAGTATCATGGCGCTGGCCCTGGCTCCGCTCCAGCCCTGGCAGACCGCGTCCTCCACTTGTTCATAGGCCGCTTCGCCGTTGTTTTGGGGCACCCATTCGCAGGCCGCTATACCAGCCAGCCGCCCCAGCCCCATATCAACCAGAACCTCTGCCGCGTCGCCGTTAAGAATAATAAAGCGTCCGGAAAAAAGCGCCTCTATTTCCGCCGCGGACAGATTGCGCAAATATTGCCCGCCAATAGCCGCCACACGCCCCGCGCGCTCCGGATCTGTTTCGTAGTAAAAGGGAACCCCATAAGCCCCAAGGAGCCCACCGAAAAAAGCGTCGTGAGGGTACAATTCCTCCATGGAAATCCCTTGACGGGTTTGCAGCGTATAGCTGGAGCAGGGGTCAGCCAAGACGCAGACGCCTTCCTTTTCCCATTTGAATATGCCGCTGTCTGTCAGCGCCGTTAAAACATCCTTCGTATTGCGCAGGGTATCTTGATAGCCCTCCTCCCAGACAATCCCGCTGCCGTTCAAGTCAAACAAATCAATGGTAATGCCCGCCAGGTCCATAGGCAGCGCGGAGAGCAGCTGGAACCTCGTAAACTTCCGCGACTTTGTAAAACGCGTGAAGGGGAAATTTTCAAGCTCTGGGTACACCTCTGTATTGGGGGGCAGGAAGGCGCGGTTCAACATGGAAATCAGGTTGAACCGAATCATGTACTTGCCGCCTGTATCCTCTGAATAGGAAGGCAAATGCACCCGGCACACCGGCGGAAGGCCGCCGGCCAAGACAGTCAGCAGGGCGCGCCAGTCCCGGCCTTCCGCCGCGTGGACCTGCGGCAGGCTGCTCATAAGCCCCACGCGGCTGCCCGGGGAAACGCCGCGCACCGCGTCCCCGATAACCGCGGCGGATTCCTGCAAGACGACGCGGCAGCAGTCCAGCCATATTTTACGGTAGGGGTGCGTTTTTCCTGGCCGCAATACTCCCTTTAAAAACTCATCCCTGGTAAGGGCCTTGCCCGCCATGCGGCTGTAGGTTTCCATATGCCAATCGCAGAAGCAGCCGCCCCAGCGCAGCGGGTCGTGGTTGTGGAAGCGGAAATCGTCCTCAACCCATATGATAAAAGGTTCCACTGAAGCGTACAAGGCGTACAGGGCCCTAATGTATTCCCGCCAGCTTCCGCAGGCCGGGCAGACGCACAAATCGGACTGCCGCCCGTCCGGGTCTGTCATCAGCCGGAAGTCCTGCCCTTCGCGCAGGGTTTTGCCGGCGTCCAGGTGCATAAGGGTGTGCCACGGGTTTACCGACAGGCTGACCCCCCTTGGCAGGTTCTTTTTTACATTGGCAAGCAATTTCAGGTAAACTTGTTGTTCCTCTGGTGTGGTGTGGCCCGTGTTTATTTCCTGTACGCCGCAGAACACCACCACGTCGTCCACCCGCGCGGCTTCCGCAAAGGCGCGCATGGACGCTGTCTCATGGTCCGCGTTATGGCCGGGGTCACAGCAAAACCGAAACAGATATAAAAAACTCACTTTTTACCATCTCCAGGGCATTATTTGTTTTTAAAGCGTTCCAAAACCGATTAGTAATAAAGCACGAGGGTTATCGACAGCTCTATGAACCCTACAATAGTACTTAGAAACGAAAATGTCAATTCAGAAATAAAAAAATTTATAGGCATTTTCTTGTCATTTCAGCAATTTTATGCGGCCTGCGCAATAGGTATTTATCATGAATAGCTGATTTGCCAGTGTTGTCCAATGCCAATGGCAATATCGCGGATTTTTTGGTTTCTTGCGAATGCCGTAATTAAGGCGCTAAAAAAGCTATTGCACAGGTCGAATTTATATTATAGAATAATGAAATATTAGTTTGTTATTAGCTGAGTATTAATAAATATTTTGAGGGTGAGGGATTGGATGGACGCCAAAGCGACTTCGCGGGATGTGGCGAGACTGGCTGGGGTTTCCCAGTCCTGCGTGTCTTTTATTCTTAATAACAGCAGCAAGGCTTCCTTCAGTGAGGAAACACGGGAGAGGGTGTTTGAGGCCGCGCGCGCGCTTAATTACCGCCTGCCGGAGCATAAAAAAAGCGGGCAGAAGCCGCCAAAATCACTGCTGGTGCTTATTCCCACGCTGGCCAACCAATATTACGCGGAGCTTGGGCGCGCTATTGAAAGTTTTGTGGACACAGGGGAAACCAAGGTCATGGTGTGCAGCACGTTTCGAAAAAGCGAACTGGAGAAGTACTACTTGGATTTTTTTGTTGGGGCTGGTATAGGTGGGATTGTCTATACTTTTTTGCCGAATTTTCCCGAGCAAGTCGAACGGATTAACAGGGAGATTCCGGTGGTGCTGATTGGCGAAAAGCAGGACGAACTTTCCATATGCTCTATAGAGCTAAGCAACGCGAAGGCCGCGTCCCTGTTGGGGGAACATTTGTACAGCATGGGGCACCGGCGGTTCGCGTTTGTTTCCACGCGAATGGACCGCATGACCCTGGCGCGGCGGCAGCGCATGGAGGCCCTGCGGCTTATGGCGGAAAGCCGCGGCCTGAGCGGGGACGCGGTAGAGGTGGTATCCCCGTCCGGAGACTGCGAGGAAAACGAGGCCGACAACTGTTCGCAGCCATATGAGTACACGATTGGCCAGAGTCTTACTAAAAGCCTGCTTGAAAAAGGCTGCCGCGCCACAGCCTTTGTAGGCGCAAACGACATGATTGCCATTGGAGTGATGCGCGCGCTTACGGAAGCGGGCTATCGGATACCGGAGGATTTTTCCGTATGCGGCTTCGACAATATATTCATGTCCTCCGTGGTAACGCCCGCCCTTACCACCATTGACCATCAACTGAACATGCGCTGCCGTCTGGCCCTGGACATGATTATCGCCAGAAACCGGCGGGACGACGCCCAAACCTTTGCCCAGGCCAGCAAGATAGAGTACGCCCCGCTACTTGTGGCGCGGGGTTCCACGGGGCCGGCAAAGAAAGGCGGGTGAGGGAGAGGAAAAGATTAAGAACCTATCCCTTAATAGGCAAGAATGCTGAGCAGCACCACAAAAGAGATGTTTCCTTTTGGACAAAATAAAAACGCCTTGCCATAGGAATGACGAATTAAGAGCCTATCCCTTAATAGGCAAGAATGCTGATTTTGCGCTATTTCTGCATTTTAACAAATCCAGTATTTAAGCCATTTTGCTTTATTCAGGGATAAGCCCTAAGACCAACGGACAGTTCACCATTAGGGGCCTAACGATGGTTTGTTCGTTGGCCCCAAACCCCGCCGGGGAGTTCACCCCCGATAGTCGAGCTTGCTCGACGCAGACCCCTTCTTAAGGGCGGCGAGTACAGCGATTTTTGACGCATATGCATGTACAGCTTTTTCAAAAAAAGGGGTTGTTTATTTTTTGGTGATGGGCCAAATGTGTTGATGGCAATTTGTGACACCGCATAAATTAAGGGAGTTCAATCAATCCATCAACGCGTTTAGCCCACCACCTATTTTTTTCTTAAGTTCGCGCCTATGGGACTTCGCCCTCAGACCCCTTCTTAAGCGCGGCGGGTGCAGTGTTTTTTGGCGCAGGCATAGCCTTTGCAATAAAGGGAGTGTTTATTTTTTTTAATATTGCATAGTAAGTCCATGCTTTTTTTCTGCGGCATATTATCTCCGGCCAAATTGACGCAGACAAGGCGGGTTATCTTTTAAGAGATTCTGGTGGCCGGCGGGCGCAGCACCATAAAAGAGATGTTTCCTTTAGGACAAAATAAAAACGCCTTGCCATAGGAATGACGAATTAGGTAAACGCCAAACTTTTTCACAGAAAATGCGAACGCTTCAACGCATTTCCAGAAAAGTTTGGTAACTTATACTTTCGTCATTCTATAGCAGGGCGTTTTATGAGTTGAAATATTCTTTTCGTTTTTCTAAAAAATTTAACATGTCTTGCTGTTGCAAATTGCCCAATTTTCGTATCAAAGCCTTATCCGGCAAGGGTACTGATTTTGACGTTCGTATTGTGGTTGGTCTGTCCAACCCGGCTTCCGGCCATTCAATTATCGGATACTCAAAATTATCTCTGGGCGGCGCCGACGTCATCTTAAGTCCTATGAGTTCATACGCAGCATCGTTCAGCACCAACATAGGGCGGACTTTAAACTTCAGCCCGTCTTCTTCGTAGAAATATTTAATAAGCCAAATGTCACCATTTCTACATTTCATTCTCGTATTCGTTCCATTCGTCCGGATCATCATCTTCGTCTAAAAGCGGGTATACGTCCGCAGATACGCGAGTTGTTTCAAAGCCGGACCGAAAGTTCCGGTCTCCGGGGGTAAGGTCGAAAAGGGACGGAACCTTATTTTCCTCACGTGAAAAATATTCGCGCAAGCTATCTTTCCTTATTTCGCCATATCTATTGACCGCATAAACCATATCCCATGGGGAACCTTTAGCGTGACTCATTTTCATTAGCGCAACCGCGGAATAAGGCTCGCAAAAACTTGACACGTCAAAAAGCGTCCGTATCTCACTATCATCAAACACTTCGTTATCATACGCCGTCTTAGGAGCAGTAATCGCCCCGTTTCCAAACCATCTGTATTTCCGATAGACCTGCGGAACAACAGGACCGTAATCCCATGCCTTAATAGTCTCGTCAAACAGAGGTTTTCCCGTCCTGGCAAGGTGGACCCCTTGAGCGTAATATAAAAGTTTTTGCAGCTTCATATTACTCAAACCCTCTCCCCTTTCTTCAGCATTAAAAAGCTGTATAAAGAAATCTGTAACATCGCTTAGTTTAGCCATTTTCACACCTCCGATTATTGACGATAAACCGTTTACACTATTATACACTGGAATTAACCGTTTATCAATACTTCCCGCCCTCAAACAGGATAAACGCACCCTTTATTTTACATATCATTTTTTGGGCTATTTCGTCATTTTTATCTTTCTTTAATTCACTTTTAAAATCCGGCTTTTGCAAATAGTGAAGCCTTAAAAGCCCGTCAGATAAGGCTTTCAGCGATTTGATGCGTTTGTCCTGCCCTCAAGCCGCATTTTTCTTATTCCGCGCTGACTGCGGCGTAGGATAAGCCGGAACGGTACGGAATACTTAAAGATTTTTTGTTCCAAAAATTACAATAAAATTTATAGTTAAGTTTCTGAAATGTACTGCCGATATAAAAATCAGTGAAGCAAAATTTCCGAAAAATTATTTTGCTTTGCGGTAATAAAGTTGAGTCCGCAGCTTCTGCGCCTTGACTTTGTTATATACACTATTAACAGCCCCAGGTATTGAACATAAAATGCCTTAGGGGGAATGCCCGCCGTTATGGATTGTGCGGGTTAATAAATGAGAGGAGCAGTAAAATGAGTAACTTAGTAGTACAGACCAATGTCCTGGCGCTTAACGCCCACCGGAACATGAAGACCATTGGCGGCTTGCAGGAGAAGTCTTCCCAGAAGCTCAGCTCGGGCTACCGCGTAAACAGCGCGGCGGACGACGCAGCCGGTCTTGCCATCAGCGAGAAGATGCGCGCGCAAATCCGCGGCCTTAACATGGCCAGCAAGAACGCGCAGGACGCTATCTCCCTTATCCAGGTAGCGGAAGGCGGCATGCAGGAAATCGACAACATGCTGCAGCGTATCCGCGAACTGGTTGTCCAGGTTTCTAACGACACTAACGAGAATAACGCCGAGGGCACCGGCGACCGGCAGAAAGTCCAGGATGAGATTGACCAGCTTATTGAGGAAATCGACTCTATGTCCGGGCGGGTTGAGTTCAACAAGAAGACCCTTATCAACGGCGACTTTTCTGACGCCAATTCGGTTTATGGCGCGACACTGCGGCAGTATGCGGCGACGAAGTTTAATTATGCAGTGGCGAACGCCCAATATGCAACCGCAAGCACAAGCCTTAAAACCGCCAGAAGTGAGCTTGCTACCCTTTCAACTACTTACACTGCAAAGATGAGCGCGTATGCCAAGGCGATTGCCGCCAACGCCAGCGCGGCAACTATTAACGCCACAAAATTGGCTTATGAGTCTGCGGCAAAGGGCTTTAACGACAAGCTTGCGGAAGTTACAAAGCTGGGCGGTCAAGTCGCGCTTTACAGCGCAACCAGGAAGCAGTACAGCCAAGTAGTAAAAACCATGTCCGCCACCGTGGCGACTTGGTCCACAGCCGCAACAGACAGCACGTTTAAAGGCCTGTACATGCAATTAGGCGCAAACGCCGAACAAGGTTTTATCATCAATATCGGGAAGATTACCACCGATATTCTGGGCATAGGCGACGGCAAGGGGAAGGCGAACAAGTCCGTCATTGACGTAAGGCAGAACAGCGGCGTCAGCACAACTGGGATTTTGAACACCCTGGACGTGGCCCTGTCCTATGTCACCACGGAGCGCTCCAGACTAGGCGCCGCACAGAACCGCGTTGAGTACACCGCCAAGTCCCTTGACATTACCAGTGAAAACTTAAGCGCGGCGGAGTCCCGCATAAGAGACACAGATATGGCGAAGGAAATGATGAACCTGACCAAGGCCAACGTCCTGCAGCAGGCCACTGTTTCCATGCTGGCCCAGGCTAATCAAAGCCCACAGTCCATACTGCAGCTGCTTAGGTAATAGCTTTAATAATCCGGCTCTTTCAAAATTTTAGTGGGATCAGGGGTGTCACTTGCTTTCTCACCGCTATCCTGCTATTATAACTTTGAACCCTAATATGCAGTCTATTAGGGGTCATCTGGGACCCACCCAGATGTGGATTGAAACGCGTGCGAATGCGGGGACGGTTCGGCAAGGGCGGTGACAAACAACCGCCCTTGTTTTTTTGCGCGGTATTGATTAAAGGAGGCGGCTGATAGTGGAGGAAGCGGCGCTAACGAAAACAAAACCGGAGATTTTCGATAAAGCCGAGGTAATTATTGTAACCGAGGATTTTTATTATATACAAAACGGGGTTATCCAAAGTGTTATCCGTAAGTCGAAATTTATGGAGGAAGCCTGGGGCTACAGCCCATTAATCCTGGTTTCGGAATATAATATAGACTTAAACAGAATAAAGAACATGCTGCAATACGCGGACTATACGGAGGAGCAGACTTCCCTTAACAAGAACGCCAGGGTGTTAAGCGTGTACGATTATTTCCAAAAATCCTACAGCGAGGGGTTGGAGGTAATAGAGTACAAACGCGGGGATGGCAGCGACGGGCTGGCCTACCTGGAAGTGGAGAAGAACGTATTTGAAGTAAGGGACAAAGGCGGCTTAATCCGCCGGGAGTTTTACACAGGCTTTAAGGAGAGGCTGCGTCAGGTTATCCGCTATGAAAACGGCAAAAAAAGCAAGACGATTTTCTACGACGACGCGGGCTATATCAGCAGCATAGAGACGTATGACCCGGTAAACCCGGATTACCACCCGCTGCAGTGTTTTTACACCCCCGGGCGCAAACTCTGCCTAAAGGCGGAATACAGGTACGAGCCGGACAAGAGTAAGCTGACATACATCACAAACATAGTGCGCGAGGATAAAAACGTGCTGGTAAAGATATCGGTATACGACGAGACCGGGCGTGCAGTAAAGGAATGCGCCAATAACGCGGAGCTTGCGGCCTATTGCCTTAACCAGATTATAAAGGACGACGGGAAGATATATATCGTTATAGACGAATCAGGCATATACACCAGGGCGGTGGCGGCGGTGCAGAAGAAGAACGCCGCGCGCGCGGCGCTGGTTCACAGTTCGTTTTTACAGGACGAACGCGACCTGAAAAGTGACCCCCAAATATATTATGAACATTTATGCAACGAAAGACGGTTGTTTGACGGCATAATTTTTTTAACTGAAGGCGAACGGCGGGATTTTATACGGAAGTACGAGGACTTGAACAACACGTTTTCCCTGCCGCACCCTTACCCGCTGCCAATAGTACGGCGTCCTTTCGAGGAACGGGAACGCAAAAAAGCGGTGATAGTCTCGCGTTTTGATATAATTAAACGCCTGGACCTGGCCATAGACATTTTCAAACTGGTGTTGGACAAGCTGCCGGAGGTAACGCTGGAGATATACGGTTTTGGGCAGGAAGGCCCGCACTTGTTTGATAAAATAAAGACCCTGAAGCTGGAAGAACGGGTGATAATCAAGGGTTACACCTCCAACCCGGCCGCAGTATTCGCGGGGGCGGCGCTGTCGATGCTGACAAGCGCGTCGGAAGGGTTTGGAATAACCCTTGTGGAAAGTATATGCAACGGCTGCCCTGTATTCGCTTTTGACATCAAGTACGGGCCTTCGGATGTTATAGAAGACGGCGAAACCGGATTTCTGTTTCCTTTTGGCGATACTGCCGCGTTTGCGGATAAGCTGGTGGAATATTTTCAGGACGAAGACTTGCAGCGCCGTATGAGCGAAAACTCCTACAGAGCCGCTGCGCGTTTCAGCAAGGAAGTTTTTTTGGACAAATGGCTCTCAATTATCGAAACGGTTTACAGACGGGCAAGGTAGGCGCGGGCGGAGGTCCGCCGCGGTTTTTATTGTCAAAGGAGTGTCATTGTGCGGAGGTATTATCACCAACAATTACTGGAGGTTTTAAACACCACAAGCGAAGCTTGGGTAGAAATAAGGCGGCTGCTTTCCATAGGGAATCTTCACGCCGCGTCGCGGTTGGTGGCCGACTGCTACGACGCGGCGCTGGATGTCTCGGACTTTATCCAGCGCTTGGAGGGCGACGGCACAAAAGTATCAAGCCTGCTGCTGGAATATATCAACTTTTTAGCCGCGGCGAAAGTGGACGCGGAGGACTCTGCCAAGTGCGAGCAATTTGTGAAGCACGGCCGCAAATGCCTGATGCGCATTGAAAACAGCGTGCGCAACGACCTGCGCGCCAATGAGTTTATGATTCTGTTTGTGCCCTACAAGGCGTCCATGTGGGACTCAATGGAGAGTGTTTGGCTGGCTGCCAGGGACGACCCGCAATGCCAGGATGTAGTTATGCCAATACCTTATTTCGAGCGCGCGCCCGACGGCGAGTTCAGCGAAATGTGTTACGAAGGCGCCCAGTACCCTTCATATGTCCCGATAATGGATTGGCAGCAGTTTAATATCCAGGAGCAGCACCCGGATATAATTGTATTCCACTACCCCTATGACAGCGACAATTATGTGACGAGTATGCACGAAGACTACTTTGCGGTTAAACTGCGGCAGGCGGCGGACATGCTGGTCTACATACCTTATTTTGTAACAATGAACGATGTGCCGGAGCATTTTTGCGTGCAGCCAGGGACGCTGCTGGCGGATAAAATAATAGCGCAGTCGGACCAGGCGCGGAACGATTACGCGCGCCATTTGCGGCAATATGAAAAGCAAGCGGGCATCGAAGGTGCGCTCAGCCGTTTCAGCAGGAACGGCGGGTCTGTGCTGGCGCTGGGTTCGCCGAAGTTTGACAAAGTGCTGCATACCCGCCGGGAGGATTGCCAAATTCCCGCGGAATGGTACAAATATATAGAGAAGCCCGATGGAACCCGAAAGAAGATAGTGCTGTTCATAACGACCATAGCCAATACCCTGCAGGGCAACGAGCAGATAATACGTACTTTGCGGCGGGTATTTGACTGTTTTGTTGGCAGGGACGACGTGGCGCTGCTTTGGCGGCCGCATCCCCTGATAATAGCTACCTATGCGTCCATGCGACCCGGCTTGCTGGAGGAATACCTGAGTGTTGTGGGATTCTATAAACAAACCGATATAGGCATATACGACGACACCGGCGACCTGCACCGGGCCATCGCGCTTTCTGACGCTTATTACGGCCCGTGGAGCTCGCTTTTTATCCTCTTTCAAATTACAGGGAAACCCATGATGCTTCAAAATGAGGATATAGAGAATAAGGCCGCGGTGCAGCCCAAGCCGGCGGACGAACTGCCGGCCGCGTTTTATAAAGACCCGGCTGCCTGCACCGATTTATTTAAGTTTCATTATCAAGAAAGCGACAGCCACAGTTTACGCGATTATTTGGATTATATAGTCCTGTACGGCGACTCCCCGCAGGCGACCGCCTTAGGAGAACAACAAGTGCGGGTGCGCAAGGCGTCCCTGAAAAATGCAGACGGCTCTGCCGGGCGCGAGATTTATAAGCATCTTAAAGCCGCGTTTGTCGATAATGTTTCCGCGCGGTAAAAAACGTGTCTATTCACGAGGTACAAGGCTTATGCTTATTTGAGTACGCGCGAAGCGCAAGAAGATCGGGCGTGCCGCCCCCGCCCCATAGACGCGAACTTAAGGCGAAAGCGAAGACAAATTAGACATAATAGGTTGCAAGCGACACGCTAAGGCGTGTTTGAAAATTCCTTAGAGCGCGAAATTTCGAATGAAACCGCTGCAATTGCGCGCTGGAATCCGATTTTCAAACACGTCCTAGAATGCATAAAAAATTTTCCAGAAGGCGCATTAAGCCCTGTGTCGAGCTTGCTAGACTATCGTTGGCAAAATTAGCGGCTTCTTCAGAAATATTATATACTTGACTAATAATTTCTATTGAAGCGCCTAATCGCATCGCCAAATCTATGCCCTTGCGTCGTGATTCTTCTCTATCTTTATAAAATCCCGCAGAAAATCGGCAAACAAACGAACAAATCATCGTTATTGTGGTCACCGAAGATAATCTTGAACCCATTATCTTTCGCCTTGGTGATTACAGGGCCGGGACCTCCGCTGCTATTGGAAACCGGACGTTCCGGCCCCGGCGGACGCCCGCCCCTTTTCTTTTTTGCAATTTTTCTAGGGCCTGTTTGAAAACTAGATTCCGATAGTCGAGCTTGCTCGATGCAACGCAAAATTGGAGCGTTTTCACTTGAAATTTTGCATTTTAAGTAGTTTTCAAACACGCCCTAGCCAAGTTTATACCTGCCTTTTTTGTTTTTTATTGTATCATATTTTTAAGAACTGTGAACTTTTTTCTTAAGTTCGCGCTTATGGGACCTCGCCCCTTGATTTCTGCGTTGTCATTCTCGAAACTCCCGCTGTAGTGTTAAAGAAGGCGAGGAGTTTTGTTGACTCCCCGCCTTCTTAGTTTATTGTATTCTCGTGTGAATATGAGTGCGGCGGTATTTTACAAGTATTGACAAATTTTTCGTAGCAACTCATACAAATATCAATGGTATGACAGTCACCGTCGTATGGCGAACCAAACCCCCAGAATTTTTCTATTGAAAGATACTCGTCCAGATACCCGAATTGATTTGCGCTAACCTCTTGCCCGCACATATTGCATACTACGGTATGGAGTTTTTCGGCCTCACTGGCCACGGTGATAAATTGTCTCATACGTAACCCCCTCAATCCATTCACGTTGTTTTTATACTACGTTGTCTATTATACAAAAACATTTATGCTTTGTACATAGGGAATTTTTTTCAAGACTGACACGCCGGAGCGAGGTCAGCCTTGCTGTGCGCGAGGTGAGGCGCAAACAGCCGGCGAGGAGAATAATTTTGTAATATATACCTTTTAAGGCGTATTTGAAAATTCAGTGGTGGGCTAAACGCGTTGATGAATTGATTTAACTCCCTTAATTTATGCGGTGTCATAAATTGCTATCAATACATTTGGCCCACTACCTATTTCGGTATAAGCATAAAGCAGCAAATGTTAATTATAGCCAATCGATGGCAGGCCGGAGCCTTGGCAATACCTCCAAGTTACTGCCAAAACTTCAGCCAACAGCAGCCTTACCGTCAGTCACACGCTCTCCCTGTACTGTGCCGGCGTCAAATCCATTTTCCGTTTGAATATGCGGTGGAAATAGTGGGGGTCTTGATACCCTACGGCCGCGGCTATCTCGCCGACGCTCAGAGCCGTGGCGCGCAGCAGCAAGGCGGCCTTGGCGAGCCTGATATCTGTCAAGTAGTCGGTAAAGCTCTTGCCCGTAGCCTGTTTAATAAGGCTGGAAATATACTTGGGGCTGAAATGGAAGGCAGCGGCCAGGCTATCAATAGACAGGGGCGAGGTAAACGAGTTGTCTATATACGCAATAAGCCGCGCTGCCGCGCTGCGGGTCTCCAGGGCATCGTCCGGCGCGGACTCAAGCCGGCCCAAACAGCGCAGGGCCGCTTCGCGCAGTTCATCGGGTTTGATTGGCTTAAGCACATAGTCCGCCACACCGTAGCGAAGGGCCTGCCGCGCGATTTCAAAATCCGAGAACCCGATTATAATAATAAATTCAACCCTCCACCCCCCCCCCCCGAGTCCGTTC